>NZ_JBJKEX010000319.1:0-3573 GCF_045505405.1 Hansschlegelia beijingensis
GACCTACCCGTTCGTCCTGTCCTGGTCGCTGATCGAAGCCATGGCGGCGGAATGCCTGATCGTCGCGTCCGGCACCCCGCCGGTGCGTGAAGTCATCGACCCCGTCGAGGCCCTGGCGGACGTGCTCGACGAGCTTGTCCCGCACCGGCGCGATGTCGACCGGGCGCGGCGCCCAGTTGATCCGCGCGAAGTCCTCGGGCAGATAGACCGGCGTCAACTCGCGCAGGAAGCTGAAGCGCGGGTCGTCGGTCGCGCGGGCGATCACCACCGGCACGCCAGAGGCGATGCACGGCGTCGCGGCGTGGTGCAGCGGCGTGATCACCAGAGCAGCGGATCTGCGATAGGTCCGCAGAAGGTGGGCGGCGTGGCGCTCGGCCTCGGCTCGCCCCGCCGCGTCGAGCGGAAACCGGTGCACATGCTTGCGCTGGGACACGAAGTCGAGATTGGCGAACAGCTCTCGTGGCGCGTGCGGCAGCACCTCGGACGGCAGCCGTCCGGCCTTGGCGCCGTAGACCACGAGCGTTTTTCCGGACTGCGGCTCAGCCTCTCGCGGCGGCAGCGCCAGCGTGAGGCAGCCGGTCACGAACGCTTCGACGCCCTGCGCCCGCAGCGCCTCAGCGGTGGCGCTGTCCCGGCAGCCGATCGGCTGGAAACGGGCGAGATGATCGTGGAAACGCTCGATCACGGATGCGCGCGCCTGGAACCCGACGAAAAGCGGTGTGATCGCCTCCGGCAGCGGGAAGCACCAGTCGTAGAAGCAGCCGTTCATCGGCAGCACGACGGGCGGCCCCGCATAGGAGGCGATGGTGTCGCGGTCGACCGCGACGACCTCCCCCTCGGGGACCCCGAGCCGCTTGTAGACGCTGCGGATCGCGAGCGTCTGCATGAAGTCGCCGAGGTTCACGGAATAGACGCCGCGACGCTTCATCGCCCGCGCGAACCCGGCGAAGTTCGCGTAGCTGAAGGTCAGCACGCCTAATTTCATCAAGCGACCTTGCGCTCGGCCCCATCGTCCTGGAGCCGGCGGCTGATGCGCGAGGCGAAATTTTCGATGTCTTCGGAGAGGATCGCCTGCAGGACCGGGTCGCACCGGATGTGGCCTGCCTCGGCCAGCCGCTTCATGAACATGAACGTGTCGAACACGTCGTGCCGGGCGTATTCGAACCAGAGATCGAACTCACCGTCGAAGTAGCCGGCGTAATGCGGCTGGTCGCCGAGATAGAAATCGGCCCCGTACACCGAGACCGGGCGGTCGGCGTGCAGCACGAGATCGTGCAGGATGTGCCGGAGGGCGAAGCCATGCCCGATGAAGTCGCGCTTCTTCAGGGATGCCCAGAGCCTGCTCGGCTGGTCGGGCAAGCTCTTCGCGAAACGCCTCCGGGTGCTGGGGTGCCGCAGCACGATCAGCTTCGCCGGGTTGGCCGCGAGATAGTCCAGAATCTTCTGCGCCCGGGTCCTGACGTAGCCGGTGCCGTAGAAGACGATGTCCGTCCGGGCCCCAGCCAGGGCGCGGTTGTTCTCGAGCAGCGCCGGATCCGTGACGTTGGTGCGCGCGACGAGGTCGTGGGCGTCTATCTCCGCGCCGGCGCCGACGCCGGTCACCGCGGGCTCGACGATCGCGCAGGATTTGCCGCGAAGCATGTCCTGGAACGCCAGGTCGCCCGCCTCGCCGCCATCGGCCAGCAGCCTGCGGGCCTCGTCGACGCGGCCTTCGCTCACCAGCAGGTCCAACGTGACGGCGAGCGCCGCGGCCCTGTTCTCCTCAGCCCCTTGCTCCGCCGTGAAGCGGTCCAGGATTGCGCGCCCGGCGTCGAAGCGCTCCGCATAGCAGGCGGCCGCCACCGCGAGATGAAGCTCCTCGACGGACTGCGGAGGCGCGTCCTCGGCCGCGGCCAGAACGTGCTCCGCCGCGATCCGCTTGGCGAGCAGCGCGGCGGCCGCAAAGTTCTCCCGGAACAGCCGGGCGTAGAGATAGAGCCAGAAATAGGCCGAGAGCTCGGGCCGGGCGGCGAGCCGCGCGAGCATGCCGATCGCATCCCCTTCGCGGGCCTCCCGGGCCCCGAGCGCATGGCGCAGCGCCTCGAGCTCCGGCGCCCTGGCGCCCTCTCCGGCCATCATCCGGAACACGTCGGAGCTCTGCGTCTCGCGGCCGAGCTCAAGCGCCAGCCGGCCGCAAGGAAAGCGCTCCCAGGCCCGCCGATAGATGCGCTCGGCGCGCTCGGGCTCTCCGGTCCGCTTCAGAAGAGAGGCGAAGGCCGTGAAGCGCGCCAGCGGCGCGTCGTCGGCGTCGATCGACCGCTGGTAGGCTTCCGCGGCGCCCTTGTAGTCCTCGATACGCGTCAGGCAGACGCCAAGCTGGGCGTAGCTGTCGGGGCTTTCGCGGCCGAGACGGATCGCCCGCTGGTGCCACTCCGCAGCGTTTGCGTAGTCGAACCTCTTCTCGTAGCGTCGCGCCTTCTGATAGGCGCGCGCGGCCGCCTTCAGCGTCTTCTCGTCCGGCTGCAAATCGTCCGCCCGCTGTCCTGCCGCGTCGCCGCGGCGCCCCCCGTCCGCAAAGCGCGCCATCAAACAGACCGACCCCGGCAGGGTCAAGCGAGCGGCCCTGCGCGCCGCCCTGCACGAGGCGCGCGCCTCGGTGGACCCGTCCCCGGCGGTTCCCAGCGCGACCCCATGGCGAAGCGCGGCCGAATCAAGCGCCATGCCCTCAAGCGACGTATCGCCGGGCCAAACCTTCGTGAGGCCGCAGGAAGCGCAGGCCTCGCGCCCTGTTTCGGCCTTACTTCCGGTCAAGACCGTCGCCCCTTTCAGGCGGCGAGGCTCATGACGTCACTGCGGTTCCTGCTGGTCCTGGTCGGCTGCCTGGTCGCCTCGGAGGCCTTCGCGCACCCCCATGTCTGGGTCACGGCGCGTAGCGAGCTCGTCTATGGCCCCGAGGGCCGGATCACGGCGGTGCGGCACGCCTGGACCTTCGACGACATGTTCTCGTCCTTCGCCACCCAGGGGCTGGACGCGGACGGTGACGGAAAGCTGACGCGGGAGGAGCTCGCGCCGCTCGCCGAGGTCAACGTGACCTCGCTCGCCGAGTTCAAGTTCTTCACCTTCGGCAAGTTCGGCGACAAGCGCGTGGTGTTCGACACGCCCGTCGACTACTGGCTGGAGAGCGGCCCGCAAGGCGCCCTGACCCTGCACTTCACCCTTCCGGTGAAGGACAACGCCCCCGCGAAGGGCGAGCCGTTCCGGGTCGAGGTTTACGATCCGACCTATTTCGTCGCCTTCGAGTTCGCCAAGGAGGATCCGGCCAGGATCGTCTCTGCGCCCGAGGGATGCGGCGTCGATCTCGAGCGCCCGAAGGCGCCGGATGCGGATCAGTCCAAGAAGCTGAGCGAGAGCTTCTTCAGCGGCCTGTCGCCGGGGGCGAACTTCGGCGCGCAGTTCTCCAACACGCTGCTCGTGGCGTGCCGGTGAGTCGATCGCGGCCGCTGTGGCGGCTGCTTGCTCTCGCCGGCACCGTCGCGCTGGTCTGTGCCGCCGCCCATCCGGCATGGGCGCAAGGCGCGGCCGGCCCGTTCGGCG
>NZ_JBJKEX010000031.1:0-18241 GCF_045505405.1 Hansschlegelia beijingensis
TTGAACGAAACTACGGGCCATAACGGGCAGGGCTACAGCAGCCGGAGCGCGCGCACGCGCGCTCTTGTCGTAACGCCGATCCTCCCCGCGCGGCGGGCGACACGCACGGCCGCGGTCCCTGGCGCTCGCCGGTGAAGCGCGGCAAGGCCTTCGTGGATTTCCAGAACGACGTAACGGTCTCCGACGTCGAGCTGGCGGCGCGCGAGGGCTTCAAGTCCGTCGAACACCTCAAGCGCTACACCACCCTCGGCATGGCGACGGATCAGGGCCGCACGTCCAACGTGCTCGGGCTCGCGCTGATGGCGGAGATCACCGGCCGCTCGATCCCCGAGACCGGCATCACCGCCGCCCGTGCGCCGTTTACGCCGGTGGCGATCGGGGCGCTCGCGGGCGCGCATCGGCACAAGGAGTTCCGTCCCACGCGTCTGCCGCCCTCGCATTTCTGGGCCGAGGAGCAGGGCGCGGTGTTCACCGAAACCGGGCAGTGGATGCGGGCGGCCTATTTCCCCCGGGTCGGCGAAAAGGACTGGTTCGAGAGCGCGGTGCGCGAGGTCGAGACGGTTCGCACGGCGGTCGGGGTCTACGACGCCTCGACGCTCGGCAAGATCGACATCCAGGGCGCCGACGCGGGCGTGTTTCTCGACCGCGTCTACGTCAACGCGTTCTCCTCGCTTGCGGTCGGCAAGGCTCGCTACGGCCTGATGCTGCGCGAGGACGGCGTCGCCATGGATGACGGCACCACGACCCGTCTGGGCGAGACGCATTATTACATGACGACCACCACGGCGAACGCCGGCGGGGTCATGCGCCATCTCGAACTCTGCAAGCAGTGGCTCTGGCCCGAGCTCGACGTCCACTTCTCCTCCGTCACGGACCAATGGGCGCAGTACGCCATCGCCGGGCCGCGCTCCCGCGAGGTCGTGGCGGCGCTGGTGGACGAAGGCTTCGACGTCTCGAACGAGGCGCTGCCCTATATGGGCGCGAAGGAGCTGACGGTGTGCGGCGGCGTCAAGGCGCGGCTGTTCCGGCTCTCCTTCTCGGGCGAGCTCGCCTATGAGCTCGCGGTCCCGGCGCGCTACGGCGACGCCATGATCCGCGCGATCATGAAGGCGGGCGAGCCCTTCGGCATCTGTCCCTACGGGGCAGAGGCGCTGGCCATCATGCGCATCGAGAAGGGCCACGCCGCCGGGCCCGAGCTCAACGGCAACACCACCGCGGCCGATCTCGGCATGGGGAAGATGCTGTCGAAGAAGAAGGACTTCATCGGCCGCACCATGTCGGGCCGCGAGGCCTTCCTGGATCCGGAGCGGCCGTCGCTGGTCGGTTTCCGTCCCGTCGACCGCTCTGCGCGGCTGCGCTCCGGCGCTCATTTCGTGCCGCGCGGCGAGACGCCGAGCGCCGCGAACGATCAAGGCTACATGACCTCGACGGCCTATTCTCCCAGCAACGGCCACTGGATCGGCCTCGGCTTCCTGGCCCGCGGGCCGGAGCGGATGGGCGAGATCGTCCGAGCCTATGATCCGGTTCGCGGCGGCGACGTCGAAGTCGAGGTGGTTTCCCCTGTGTTCGTCGATCCCGAAGGAGCCCGTCTCCGTGGCTGAGCCCCTTGTCGCCCGCTCCGCGCTCCGCGCCCATGTCGCGCCGCCTTTCGCGCCGGCCGGGACGCCCGGCGTCACCCTGCGCGAGGTCCCCGATCTGACCCTCGCTTCGGTCGCCGCCCTCAAGGGGCGCGAGGCCGAACTGGCGGAGGCCGTGAAGGCGGCCTACGGCCTTGAGTTGCCGCAGGGACCGAAGCGCGTCGCCTCCGGTCCGGTCGCCTTCGTCGGCGCGGGCCCCGGCAAATGGCTCGCGGTGTCTTCTGAAGCCACCGACTTCTCCGCCCTGCCGGCGGCGGTGGCCGACCAGTCGGACGGCCGCTCCGCCTTCCGTCTGGCAGGGCCCAAGGCTCGGGAGACGCTAGCGACGCTGGTCCAGATCGACCTGCACCCCCGCGCGTTCGGTCCGGGCGACGTGGCGTTGACCCACGCCGCCTCGATCGCGGTCACGCTCTGGCAGCTCGACGATGAGCCGAGCTACGAGATCGTGATGTTCCGCACCTACGCGGCGACCCTGTGGCGGTGGCTCGTGGAGGCGAGGCGGTCGCGCGGAATCGAGGCGCGCCTCGCCGGCTGACGATTTCGAGGGTGCGGCGCCGGCGGGCTTGGGGTTTGCGAGCGGCTTCGCTAGCGTGGCCATCGGTTTCCTGGGGAAAGGTCCGATGTCCGACAGGGTCGCCAAGGCGCAGGGCGCGAAGCGCACGGATCGGGCCGAGCCGCCGCTGAGCGTCGTCCCGTCGGACGACGAGCCTTACGTCACGGGCTCTGGGGCGCCGGCGCCCGCCGAGCGGCGGACGCTTGAGCAGGCCATCGGCCTGCAGATCAGGCATCACCGCAAGCAGATGGGCCTCACGGTCGCGGAGCTTGCAGCCGCGGCGAGCGTCTCCACCGGAATGCTCTCGAAGATCGAGAACGGCCAGATATCGCCGTCCCTGACGACGCTGCAGACGCTCGCCACCGCGCTCAACATGCCCATCAGCCTGCTCTTCTCGGAGTTCGAGGAGCGCCGCGACTGTTCCTACGTTCCGGCCGGGCAGGGCGTCGTCATTCAGCGCCGCGGCACGAAGGTCGGGCACAAGTACGAACTGCTGGGCCACATGCTGGGCGGGAAGGTCGCGGTCGAGCCGTACCTCATCACGCTGACGGAGGACGCGGCCCCCTATACGGCGTTCCAGCATGAGGGAACCGAGCTGATCTACATGCTGAGCGGCGAGGTGATCTATGCCCACGCCGGCAACAGCTATCACCTGAAGTCCGGCGATTCGCTGCTGTTCGACTCCGGGGCGCCCCACGGACCGGAGCGGCTGGTGGTCAAGCCGATGACCTACCTGTCGATCATCATGTACGAGAAGGACTGAGGGCGCCGTAAGCGTCGCCCGGGCCGGCCCGGTCTGGCCGCCGCACCTCAAAAGTTTCTTGAGAAGAATTATTTTTTCCAGATCGTTGACGGCGCGGGCGCCGCTCGGTAGCTTCCGATCCACGCCCTTACGGGCCCTTTTCCTTGAGATCGGAGCCCCGCGCCCATGTGCGGCATCGTCGGATTATTCCTGAAGGACAAGTCGCTCGAGCCGAAGCTTGGTGAGATGCTGAGCTCGATGCTGGATGTGATGTGCGACCGCGGGCCGGATTCGGCCGGTTTCGCCGTCTATGGCGCCGGCGAGGCGGGGCGGGTGAAGCTCACCCTGCGCGCCCCCGAGGGCTACGACTTCGCCGCGCTTGCGGAGAAGCTGGGTTCGGACGCCCGCCTCACGGAGCGCGCCACGCACGCGGTTCTATCGGTTCCGGAAGCGTCCGAGGCCGAGGTCCGCGCCTCGATCGCGAAGCTGGCGCCGGAGGTCACCGTCGTCGGCGCCGGGGCCCGGATGGAGCTCTACAAGGAAGTCGGGCTGCCGACCGACGTCGCGAACCGCTTCAAGCTCGCGGAGATGTCCGGCACGCACGGCATCGGCCACACCCGCATGGCGACCGAGAGCGCGGTCACGACCAACGGCGCGCACCCGTTCTCGACCGGCGCCGACCAGTGCCTCGTGCACAATGGTTCGCTGTCGAACCATCGTGGCGTGCGCCGCAATCTCGAGCGCGAAGGCGTCAAGATCCAGACGGACAACGACAGCGAGGTCGCGGCCGGCTACCTGACCGCCCGCATGGCGAAGGGCCGCAGCCTCGGTGAGGCGCTGGAGGACTCGCTGAACGATCTCGACGGCTTCTACACCTTCGTGGTCGGCACCGAGACGGGCTTCGGCGTGCTGCGCGATCCGATCGCCTGCAAGCCCGCCGTGATGGCGGAGACCGACGAATACGTCGCCTTCGGCTCCGAGTACCGCGCGCTCGCCAACCTGCCGGGCATCGAGAACGCCAAGGTCTGGGAGCCCGAGCCGGCCAAGGTCTATTTCTGGGAACGTGCGGCCGCCTGAGAGCAGCCAAAGAGGGGAGGCCGTCTCATGAACGCAGGCGCACAGAGCAACGCCTTTGACTTGTCGCGCTCCACAGTGCGCGAACTGAACGCCGCGCTGCATGGGCTGAAGCAGGGGTCCAACGCCCTGTTCTGGCGCATCGCGCATCCGGGGGGGCTTCACGCGATCGCGGCCGGCGTCGACGCGCCGGTGACGATCGAGATCGACGGGCCCGTCGGCTACTATTGCGGCGGCATGAACAAGCAGGCCACGATCCTGGTGAAAGGATCGGCCGGGGTCGGCGTCGCCGAGAACATGATGTCCGGCCTCGTCCATGTCGAAGGCGACGCCAGCCAGGCGGCCGGCGCGACCGCGCACGGCGGCGCGCTGATCATCGACGGCAATGCGGCCGCGCGCTGCGGCATCTCGATGAAGGGCGTCGACATCGTCGTGAAGGGCTCGGTCGGCCACATGTCCGCCTTCATGGCCCAGGCCGGCACGCTCACCGTTTTCGGCGACGCCGGCGAGGCGCTCGGCGACTCGATCTACGAGGCGCGGCTCTATGTGCGCGGCTCGGTGACGAGCCTCGGCGCCGACTGCGTCGAGAAGGAGATGCGCGACGAGCACAAGCAGCAGCTCTTCGAGCGCTTCAAGCTTGCGGGCGTCGACGGCCAGATCGATCCATCGGAGTTCAAGCGCTACGGCTCGGCGCGAAACCTCTATCATTTCCACGTCGACAACGCGTCGAACTACTGAGGGCGACATGAACGAGCACGTCAAAGCCCCCGCCGCGCCGCGCACGCTGCCGCGTGAATCCGCGACCTTCGACGCCTACACCCTGTCGGAGATCCGTCGCGCCGCCGCGACCGGCATCTACGACATCCGCGGCGCCGGCGCGAAGCGCAAGGTCCCGCATTTCGACGACCTGCTGTTCCTGGGCGCGTCGATCTCGCGCTACCCGCTCGAGGGTTACCGCGAGCGCTGCGGAACCGACGTCGTGCTCGGCACGCGTTTCGCGAAGAAGCCGATCGAGCTCAAGATCCCGATCACGATCGCGGGCATGAGCTTCGGCTCCCTCTCGGGCCCCGCCAAGGAAGCGCTCGGCCGCGGCGCGTCCCAGATGGGCACCTCCACCACCACCGGCGACGGCGGCATGACCCAGGAGGAGCGCGGGCACTCCAAGACGCTCGTCTACCAATACCTGCCGTCCCGCTACGGCATGAACCCGGACGACATCCGCAAGGCGGACGCGATCGAGGTCGTCATCGGCCAGGGCGCTAAGCCCGGCGGCGGCGGCATGCTGCTCGGGCAGAAGATCTCGCCCCGCGTCGCAAAGATGCGCACGCTGCCCGAAGGCATCGACCAGCGCTCCGCCTGCCGCCATCCCGACTGGACCGGTCCGGACGACCTCGAGATCAAGATCGAGGAGCTGCGCGAGATCACCGACTGGGAGAAGCCGATCTACGTGAAGGTCGGCGCTTCGCGGCCCTATTACGACACCGCGCTCGCAGTGAAGGCCGGCGCCGACGTCGTGGTGGTTGACGGCATGCAGGGCGGCACGGCCGCGACGCAGGAAGTGTTCATCGAGAACGTCGGCATCCCGACGCTCGCCTGCATCCGCAACGCCGTGAAGGCGCTGCAGGACCTCGGCATGCACCGCAAGGTGCAGCTCATCGTCTCCGGCGGCATCCGCAACGGCGCCGACGTCGCGAAGGCGCTGGCGCTTGGCGCCGATGCGGTCGCGATCGGCACCGCCGCGCTGGTGGCGCTCGGCGACAACGATCCGAAGTGGGAGAGCGAGTACGAGGCTCTCGGCACCCGCGCCGGCGCATATGACGACTGGCACGAGGGGCGCGATCCCGCGGGCATCACCACGCAGGACGCTGAGCTCATGAAGCGGCTCGATCCGGTGATGGCCGGCCGCCGCCTCGCCAACTACCTCGCCGTGATGACGCTGGAGGCGCAGACCATCGCGCGCGCCTGCGGCAAGAGCCACGTCCACAACCTCGAGCCCGAGGATCTCGTGGCGCTGACGCTTGAATCCGCCGCGATGGCGCAGGTCCCCCTCGCCGGCACCAGCTGGGTGCCGGGCCAGGACGGGCGCTTCTGAACGCAGAATAGAAGGAGGCCCGCCGCCGCACTCCCGGGGGGCCTCCCCCTCCGGCGGCTGGCGCCTCCCGCAGCGAACGAGAGGAGACGGTCGTGAACGCACATGTCGGGACAATCGGGGGAACTGGGGTGGCTGTCGATCTTGAAGAGACCGCGCGCGACCGCGGAATAAAGTACTTTCTGATCTCCTATACGGACCTGTTCGGCGCCCAACGCGCCAAGCTGGTGCCGACGGCGGCGATCGGCTCCATGCAGCGCAACGGCGCCGGGTTCGCGGGCTTCGCGACCTGGCTCGACATGACCCCCGCAGACGCGGATCTGTTCGCCAAGCCCGATCCGGCCAGCCTGATCCAGCTGCCCTGGAAGCCGGAGGTCGGCTGGCTCGCGGCGGACCTCTGGATGAACGGCAAGGAGGTCGAGCACGCTCCCCGCAACACGCTGAAGCGCCTGATGGCGCGCGGCCGGGAGATGGGCTTCCAGATGAAGTCCGGCGTGGAGTGCGAGTTCTTCCTGACCAATGCGGACGGCTCCGCGATCAGCGACGGCGCCGACACCCAGGACAAGCCCTGCTACGACCAGCTCGCGCTGATGCGCCGCTACGAGGTCATCACCGAGATCTGCGACGCCATGCTGGCGCTGGGCTGGAAGCCCTACCAGAACGATCATGAGGACGCGAACGGCCAGTTCGAGATGAACTGGGCTTTCGACGACGCCCTCGCGACGGCCGACAAGCACTCCTTCTTCAAGTACATGACGAAGTCGATCGCCGAGAAGCACGGTCTTCGGGCGACCTTCATGCCGAAGCCTTTCGTGAACCTGACGGGCAGCGGCTGCCACGCCCATGTCTCTCTGTGGAACGAGGGCACGGCGATGTTCGAGGACGACGGCGGCGAGCTCGGCGTGTCGCCGCTCGGCTACCACTTCATCGGCGGCCTGATGCACAACGCGGCCGCGATCTGCGCGATCACCAACCCGACCGTGAACTCCTACAAGCGCATCAACGCGCCGCGGACCGTCTCGGGCGCGACCTGGGCCCCGAACACCGTGAGCTACACGGGCAACAACCGCACCCACATGATCCGCATTCCGGATCCGGGCCGGTTCGAGTTCCGGCTGCCCGACGGCGCGGCCAATCCGTACCTGCTGCAGGCCGCGCTCCTCGCCGCCGGCATCGACGGGATCGAGAACAAGCGCGATCCCGGCGAGCGCAGCGACGTCAACATGTACACGGAGGGGCACCTCTGCACGAACGGCAAGGCGCTGCCGCTCAACCTCCTGGACGCGCTGCGCCAGCTCGAGGCCTCGGACGTCCTGAAGGGCGCGCTCGGCGAGGAATTCGTCACCGCCTACGTCAAGCTGAAGACGCAGGAGTGGAACGCCTATGCCCGGCATCTGACGCAGTGGGAGCGCGACAACACGCTCGACTGCTGAGCCGCCGGCCTCCTCCCGAGCCCTCCCTCGGCTCCCCGCGCCGCGCCAGGCTTTGCTTGGCGCGGCTTTTTTTTGCTGAACGCGGATCCTCCCGGTCGCCGGGGTTCGTGCGCCCTGCCTAAAACCGGGTCACAGTGGCCGTAGAAATAGGCGCCAACCGCGTTCCGGGCGAAGGAGCCCCCGCTACAGGGGGCGGCGCCCGCAGCCGTCGGGCGCCTCGGAAGCGCCGTCGGATCGGCCTCACGTTCTGCTGATCAGTCGAGGCTGACGAATAATTCCGGTTCCATTGAGCAGAGGCCGGCGACAGGGCTTCTTTGGCGTGTCCTGCGATTAGGTGGAGGAGTATATAGATTCATTAATGCGCTGATATCGGCCCCTTAAGACCTCGTGGTAACTTGAAAGAAGGGGATTATAAGTCGGCTATAGCTGTGTATCTCCATCAATCGCTTTGGCTTTCCGCTGCTGTGGCAAAAAAGCATCGATACTTGACAAGCAGGGTCGAGCCTAAAAATCAGGCTAGACTTTCAGGTGGCGTGGCCGGATTTTTACACTCAACCGACTGCGCGTACTGATGAATCGGGGAACTCAAATGAACAAATTCGCCGGGCTTGCAATCAAGGCGCTGATGGGCGTCGCGGCCGGATCGATGATCGTGAGCTCGGCCTCCGCGGCTGATCTCTCCATGCCGGAGCCGGTGGTGGAAGCCTCCGTCACCCCGAACTGGGACCTGGCTTTCGGCGTCGCGGCCGTGACGAACTATGTGTTCCGCGGCATCACGCAGTCGAAGAACAACCCGGCCGTCCAGGGCTACGCCGAACTGCAGGCGTTCGACTGGGTCTATGCGGGCGTGTGGATGTCGAGCGTCGATTTCTCCACCCGGTACGGCCTCTCGGACCCGTCGGCGGAAGTCGACATCTACGGCGGCATCCGTCACAGCTGGGACTGGTTCTCGATCGACGTCGGCGGCCTGTACTACTGGTACCCGGGCGAGAAGGGCCCGGCTCGCGAGACGGACTACTGGGAAATCTTCGCGAAGCCGTCCTTCACCTTCGGCGGCCTGACGCTCGGCCCGACCATCTACTGGACCAGCGACTTCATCAACACCAAGGCTAACGCCACCTACCTGTCGGGCGTCGCCAAGTACTCCTTCGCCGTCGACACCATGCCGGACCTCGGCTTCTACGTGTCCGGCGAGTTCGGCAAGCAGTGGGTCGAGCGCACGCGCTTCAACGCCGGCATCGACTACCTGACCTGGAACGCGGGCGGCGGCGTGACCTACAAGGCGGCGACCCTCGACCTGCGCTACAGCAGCACCGACATGAAGAAGCGCGAGTGCACCCCGGCGGGCTTCGGCCTCAAGAACTGGTGCGGCGATCTCTTCGTCGCCAAGCTGGCCTTCGACACGTCCTTCAACAAGCTGAAGTGATCGGCCCCCGCGTCTAGCGGGTCCGACTGAGGCAAAGACGCCGCGCTCCCAGGAGCGCGGCGTTTTCGTTTGCGGCGCCCGCCGGGCCGGGCGCGGCGGCTCTCAGCGCCTTCGGGCAGCGAAGAGCTTCGCGATTTTCAGAGACCCGTCGCGTCCCGCCCGCGCCGCCAGAGCTCGATCATCGGGACGGCCGCCTTGGCGAACATGCGCAGCGGGTGCGTCGGGAAGGCGATGTCGTCGAAAGCGCTGCGGCCTTCCGGCCGGCCGAGCATCTGGAGCGCGATCTTCCGGCCGAAATGCGTGGCCCGCGAAACGCCGGTGCCGCAGTAGCCCATCGCGTAATGCACGCCGTCGGGCGACCGGCCGAGATGCGGAAACTCGTCGAACGTGTAGCCGATCCGCCCGGTCCAGCCATGCGTCGCCGGCACGTCCTCCAGATAGGGGAAGAGGCGCAGCAGGTCGCGCGCGAGGTGACGATAGGCGGCTGCCGAGTTCTCGCGGGCGAGGTGGCTCGCGCGGCCGCCCCAGATCAGCCGGTTCTCGCCCGGAGCGGGCCGGAAGTAATAGAAGACCCGGTTGGAGTTGCCGTAGACCCGCCGGGTCGGCGTCGCCTGGTCGAAGAGCGCCTGCGGGATCGGCCCGGTTGCGATCTGCGCCGAGACGACGGGCACGATCCGGCTGTCGAAATGCGCGCGGACGCCTTGGGTGTAGCCATTGGTGGCGATCAGCACGTCGCGGGCGCGGATCTCGGCGCCGTCGATGCGCACCCGGAAGTGGCCCGCCTCAGCCAGGACGCCGCGCACCGCCGTGTCGCCGCGCACCACCGCGCCGGCCTCCGTCACGCGCCGCATGAGCCCGGCGTGGTAGCGGCCGGGATGCAGGCTCGCGTCCATGGGCAGCAGCGAACCGCCGTGAAAGACGTCCGTTCCGATTTCCCGCCTCTGCGCCGCCCGGGGCACCATCTCGAAGTCGACCCCGGCATGCCGCGCGAGATTTTCCATGTCCCGCGCCACGGCGTCGTAGTGCGCCGGGCGGACCGCGCCCCGGAAGCGTCCGCAGCGCGTGAAGGCGCAGTCGATCTTCTCCTCCGCGATCAGCGTCTCGATGCCGTCGAGCATCGCGACGCCCTCCCGCAACAGCTCGATCGCCTTCCGCTCGCCCTTCATGGCGATGAGGTCCCGGACGCGGAATTTCTGGTTGCCGCTGCCGACCTGCCCGCCGTTGCGGGTGCTGGCGCCGAAGCCCGGAACTCCTGCGTCGACCACCAGGGTCCGCCGGCCCGCGCGCGCCAGAACGAGCGCCGCGGAAAGGCCGGTGAAGCCCGCGCCGACGATCAGCACGTCGGTTCGCTCCGGGGCCTCAGGCCACGGGCCAGTCTCAGGCGGCGCGGCGTCCCACCAGTAGGGCGTAGGCGCGAACTTCGCCGCCTTTCCGGCTGCAAGGTCGCGCAGGGAGATCTGAGGTCCCGAGGCCATGATCGACGCGGCTCCTTGGGGCGGCCCGCAGTCCCCGCTGCATAGCCGCGCCCCCGGCCTGACGCCACCCGCCCGCGGGAGGCGGCGTCCTCACGATCGGGCGTCGTCTTGATCGCACGACAGGGCTCCACTAGTCGGTAGGAGAGCCATAAGAGGCGGGCTCAACGTAAGTCCGCCCGGAGCGGGGAGGCAGGGATGAAGCGCGGATCAGGGGTCCGGACGAGCCGCCGCGAACTTCTGCTGGGCGGCCTTTGCCTCTGCTGCCTGCCGCGGACGGGCTTCGCGGCCGAGTCGGTCGGCGTCGAGGAGATCGAGTCAGGAGTTTTCGTCAGGCGCGGCCTGGACGTCGACGCCGCGCCGGGCAACGCGGACGCGATCGCCAACATCGGCTTCGTGATCGGCCAGGATGCGGTCCTCGTGACCGATTCTGGCGGCAGCCTCGCGGACGGCCGATGGCTGCGTGACCAGATCCGCCAGAAGACCGACCGGCCGATCCGGCACGTGGTGCTCAGCCACGTTCATCCCGACCACAGCTTCGGCGCCTGCGCGTTCCTCGACGACAAGCCGGACTTCATCGGCCACTCCAGGCTGAAGGCGGCGCTCGGTGCGCGCGGCGAGTTCTACCGGAGCAAGCTCGCGGAGACGCTCGGAGACGCACAGGTCGGCCCGGTCGTCATGCCGACGCGCGAGATCGGTCCGGAAGGCGGGGAGGTCGATCTTGGCGGCCGCAGGCTCTCCTTCAAAGCGCATGCGACGGCGCACACCGATTGCGATCTCTCGATGATGGACAACGCATCGGGCCTGCTGTTCCCGGCGGACCTGCTGTTCGTGACGCGCGTCCCGTCGCTCGACGGCAGCCTGCTCGGCTGGCTGAAGGAGCTCGACGGGCTCGAGGCCCTCGGCGCCAGGACGATCGTCCCGGGCCACGGCCCCGTCGCGGTGAAGCCCGACGCTTTCGGCGACCTTCGCCGCTACCTCACCGTCCTGCGCGACCAGACCCGCAAGGCGATCAAGGACGGACAGGCGATCGACGAGGCGATCGAGACGGTCGGCGTGTCGGAGAAGGACAACTGGACGTTGTTCGCCGACTACAACAGCCGCAACGTCACCCAGGCCTACAAGGAGCTGGAGTGGGAATAGCCCCGCGCGCGGGGCTGATCACCCGGCGCAAGAGCGTGGCTCGCGCTCGCATCGAGCTTTGCAGCCGCGATGCCCGTCTCGGCTCGGCCGGCACCGGCTGCAGAACCCGCCGAGCGGCCGACATGCTGATGGGCGAAACCCTCTGAAGAACGGAAGCGTTAGTTGGTGCGGGCCGGGTCGAGACACGACGCGGTGATCCGGAGGGCAGCGCTCACGATGCCCACCTTGGCGGCAGAGAACGGGCCGGTGGTCGGGCTCCCCACGGGGCAGCTCCGCGGTTCGCTTCTCAACGGGATCGTGTCGTTCAAGGGCGTGCCCTATGCCGCCAATCCTTTCACGACGCGCGCTCGCTTCAGAGCGCCGCAGCCCGTCACGGCGTGGACCGGAGTACGTGACGCGACCGATTTCGGTCGCCCGCCTCCCCAGCCCGGCCGTGACACGCCGCCGACCTTGTTTGGCGGCGCCGACGACCTCACGCTCAACATCTGGACCCCCGATCCCGAGGCGGACGGGCTGCCGGTGATGGTCTGGCTTCCAGGCGGCGCCTTCATCCGCGCCGACGCGGGCGAGGCCGCCTATGATGGCGCCCGTTTCGCGGCCGGCGGCGTCGTGCTGGTGACGGTCAACTATCGGGTGGGGGTCGACGGGTTCATGGCGATCGAGGGCGCGCCGCCCAATCGCGGCATCCTCGACCAGATCGCGGCGCTCGAATGGGTGCGCGACAACATCGCAGCGTTCGGCGGCGATCCCGCGAACGTCACGCTGTTCGGCCAGTCGGCGGGCGCAGAGAGCGTCGGCATCCTGCTGGCCCTGCCTCGAACCGAGGGACTGTTCCGGCGCGCCATCCTGCAGAGCCCGCCGATGCAGGCGGTGACGACGCAGGAGGCGACCCGGTTGGCCACCGCGCTGGCAGGGATGCTGGGACTCCGCCCCACGATCGCGGACCTGTCCGGCGTGTCGCTCGAGGCGCTGACGGACGCAGCCGTCGGGCTCAATTCGACGATCAAGGATCGCGCGACCTGGGGCCGGCTGTCGCTCGGCGGAACCGCGTTCCTGCCGATCGTCGACGGCGCCCTGCTCGATGCGTCGCCGCTCGCCATGCTGGAGCGCTCGCCGAAACCAGACGTCCCGGTGATGGTCGGCAGCGCCGATCAGGAGGCGCGGCTCTACACGGTGCCCAACGGCGACATCGACAAGGTCACGCAAGCGCACGTCGATCAACTCGTCGGCGACCTGAAGCTGCCGGCCGAGGCGGTCGACCTGTACGGGCGAAACCCGGCCAACAGGACGCCCGGAGACGTGTATAGCGCCCTGCAGTCCGACTATACGTTCCGCATGCCCGCCTTGCGCATCCGAACGGCGCAGCGGCTCCGGCGCCGTGTGGCATTACAACTTCGCCTGGAAGTCGCCCGCCTTTGACGGACGCCTCGGCGCGGCGCATTTCGTGGACGTGCCTTTCGCCTTCGGAACGCTGGCCTCCGATCAGGCGAGGACCTTCGTCGGCGACGATCCCCCCGCCGAGCTCGCCGAGGCGATGCACAAGGCGTGGGTGTCGCTCGCGCGCACGGGCGATCCCGGCTGGCCGGCATACGACCTCGCCGAACGCGCCACCATGCGCTTCGATACGCGGTCCGGCATCGTCAGGATCCGGAGAAGGCGACTCGTCTCCTTTGGCGAGACGTGACGCTGTGACGATCGAGTTTCTTGAAAACCCGTCGTCGCTGAGCGGATGAAGGTGAGACTGGAGCTTGTCGCCAGAGGTGGGAAAGTCCGCCGACTGCTTTGAGCCTTCAGGCCGCCACGCCGGCGCGGACCGGCGACGTTCGAGCGCGCTCAACGCATCAGCGATCTGTCGCTGCTGGTTGCGTCGCTGATCTCGAATGCTGGGGCGTTTCGGATTTGACCCGCTGCGGTCCGGTTTTCCTGGGGCTGATCAGGAACCGAAGTGGCGCTCCCAAGGGGACTCGAACCCCTGTTTTCGCCGTGAGAGGGCGACGTCCTAGACCGCTAGACGATGGGAGCCTCGCGGGAGGCGCATCCTATAGCGACCCTTTCGGGCCGCATCAAGCGACGCTGGCTAAAATTCCGCGGTCAACGCAGCGGCGGCGCGGACGGGCCGCCGGGCGTGATCTCCAGACGACCGGTCTCCGCGAGGGAGCCAGGGTCAAGGACGTGGATCGTCGTGCGGCCTTCGGACTCAGTCGTGACGATGATCCGGCCATCGTCGACGGCGGTGGAGACCACCCTTGCGCCCGCGGGGATCGAGAGCGAGCCGACGGTCGGGCCGGCCGCAGTGGGGCTGGACTTGACGAGGCGATAGGCGATCACCGACATGACGGACACAAAGCAGAAGCCCATCGTGAGGGCGCCGATCAGCGTCAGAGTCCGCAGGCGGCGGTAGACACGCTGGATCCGCGGATCTTCGTCGTCCGCCATTTCGTTGAGCGACGGGCCCTGGGAGCCGATCTGCGCCGTCATGTCCGTACCGTCCTCTGAAGCCGCCGGCGTCGACCCCGACCGTCTCCGCGTCGTCATCGCGGAAAGTCGGGACATCGGTGAGCGGCTCGACCGATTTCTGGCTGCGCGGTTGCCGGAATTTTCCCGAGCGAGGCTGCAAGCCCTCATGCGCCAGGGCGCGGTGCGCTCGGGCGGCCGGACGCTAGAGGACCCTGCCGGACGGGTCAACGCGGGCGAGATCGTCATAGAACTGCCGCCGCCTGAGCCGGCGGAGCCGATCGGCCAGGATATCCCGCTCGTCGTCGTGCATGAGGACGAGCACCTGATCGTGATCGATAAGCCGGCCGGGCTGGTGGTCCATCCGGCGGCGGGTCATGCCGACGGCACGCTGGTGAACGCCCTCATCGCGCATTGCGGCGCGAGCCTCTCCGGCGTCGGCGGTGTGGCGCGACCGGGCATCGTGCACCGGCTCGACAAGGACACCAGCGGACTTCTGGTGGTCGCCAAGAACGACGTCGCGCATCGCTTCCTGAGCGCGCAGTTCGCCGATCATGGCCGCACCGGCCCGTTGCGCCGCGCCTATTTGGCGCTTGTCTGGGGGATCCCGTCCCGGCCGCGCGGCACGGTCGACGCTCCGCTCGGACGCAGCGCGCGCAATCGCGAGAAGATCGCGGTGCGGTCGGACGGCCGTGAGGCTATCACGCACTGGGAGGCGCTCGAGCGCTTTCCGGCGTCGGACGCGGCGTTGGTGGAGTGCCGGCTGGAGACGGGGCGCACGCACCAGATCCGGGTGCACATGACGTCGATCGGCCATCCGCTTTTGGGAGACGACGTGTACGGCGCCGGGCACCGCTCGAAGGCGTCCCGCCTGAGCGAGCCAGCGGCGGCCGCCTTGGCCCGGCTCGGCCGCCAGGCGCTGCACGCCGCTGAGCTCGGCTTCGTTCATCCCGCAACGCGGGAGACGCTCGAGTTCTCCAGCCCGCCGCCGCCGGATTTCGCAGATTTGCTTCGCGAGCTGGGAACGCCAGAGCGCTGAAAGCCTTTACGTTATGCAAGCAGCCTCACGCGCACGTGTGTCTGAGGCATGCATTTTTGCACGACAGCGTGATGTGTAACGACGAGCATCGCGCATGCGAATTGCGGTATAAGAACCGCGTGGTCGGCTAGACAGCGGCCGCGAGCCGGGCCTGCCGGAGGAGCGGGGGCCCAGATCCAGGAGGCGCATATGGCTTCAGCAGCACTCCCAATACTCGTCAGCGACGGCGGCCTGAGCCGCTACCTGGACGAGATCCGCAAGTTTCCGATGCTCGAGCCGCAGGAAGAGTACATGCTCGCCAAGCGGTGGCGCGAGCATGGCGACCGCGATGCGGCCCACAGGCTCGTCACTAGCCATCTTCGGCTCGTGGCCAAGATCGCCATGGGCTACCGCGGCTATGGCCTGCCGATCGGCGAAGTCGTGTCCGAGGGCAATGTCGGCCTGATGCAGGCCGTGAAGCGCTTCGAGCCCGAGAAGGGTTTCCGGCTCGCCACCTATGCGATGTGGTGGATCCGGGCGTCGATCCAGGAATACATCCTGCGTTCCTGGTCGCTCGTGAAGATGGGCACCACGGCGAACCAGAAGAAGCTCTTCTTCAACCTGCGCAAGGCCAAGAGCCAGATCTCGGCCCTCGACGAGGGCGATCTGCGGCCCGATCAGGTGAAGCAGATCGCCACCAAGCTTGGCGTGACCGAGACCGACGTCGTCGACATGAACCGCCGTCTGGGCGGCGACGCTTCGCTGAACGCGCCGCTGCGCGAGGACGAGGGTTCGTCCGAGTGGCAGGACTGGCTCGTCGACGAGAGCGAGAGCCAGGAGGCGCGGCTCGCCGAGAGCCAGGAGCTCGACAATCGCCGCACGGCGCTGTCGGGCGCGCTCAAGGTGTTGAACGACCGCGAGCGCCGGATCTTTGAGGCGCGGCGCCTGGCGGACGATCCTCTGACTCTCGAGGAACTGTCCGGCGAGTTCGGCGTCAGCCGCGAACGCGTGCGGCAGATCGAAGTCCGGGCCTTCGAGAAGGTCCAGGCGGCGGTCCGCAAGAACGTCGCGGCGATCGAGGCCGGCATGCACGCCTGAGCAGGCCAAGGCGGAATGACGGAGCCGCGCGGGAAACCGCGCGGCTTTTTTGTTTGAGCTCAGGAACGGCCGCAACGTTTCGCGAGGGCGCTCCGGAACGCGATCAGGATCCCGATCGAAGGCCGGATCATGCATGAGGGCATGATTGATCTGCGTCTCAGCCTGTGCGCCTTGCCTCTGCGGCCGCGATCCTCTAGCAAACCGAGGGAGGACCCCGGCTCTCCAGAGCCGGGGTTTTTTTCGTCCGGAACGGGACGCGGAAGGACTTTCTCTTATGGCGAACGTCGTCGTGGTCGGCGCCCAGTGGGGCGACGAAGGCAAGGGCAAGATCGTCGACTGGCTGTCCGAGAAGGCGGAAGTCGTCGTTCGTTTCCAGGGAGGCCACAACGCCGGCCATACCCTTGTCATCGATGGGGTGACTTACAAGCTGAGCCTGCTGCCGTCAGGCGTGGTGCGGTCGGGCAAGCTCTCCGTCATCGGCAACGGCGTAGTGGTCGATCCCCACGCGCTCGCGACCGAGATCGAACGTCTGCGCGAGCAGGGCGTGGCGCTGACGCCCGAGAACCTGAAGGTCGCCGACAACGCGACGCTCATCCTGTCGCTGCACCGCGAGCTCGACGCCCTGCGCGAGGGCTCGAACGAGGGCACCCGCATCGGAACGACGAAGCGGGGCATCGGCCCGGCCTATGAGGACAAGGTCGGCCGCCGCGCGATCCGGTTGCGGGACCTCGCCAACCTGCCGACCCTTCGCCCGAAGATCGAGCGCCTGCTCACCCACCACAACGCGCTCCGGCGCGGCTTCGGCCTGCCCGAGTTCACCGTCGAGACGATCTACGAGGAGCTCGCCTCCGCGGCTCCGAAGGTGCTGCCCTATGTGGCGGCGACCTGGGAGATCCTCGACGAGCGTCGCCGCGCCGGCGACCGCATCCTGTTCGAGGGGGCGCAGGGCGCGCTCCTCGACGTGGACCACGGCACCTACCCGTTCGTGACGTCCTCGAACACTGTGGCCGGGCAGGCCGCGACCGGCTCGGGCGTGGGCCCCGGCGCGATCGGCTATGTGCTCGGTATCGCCAAGGCCTACACGACCCGCGTGGGGGAGGGGCCGTTCCCGACGGAACTGACGGACGAGATCGGCCGCAGGCTCGGCGAGCGCGGCCACGAGTTCGGCACCGTCACCGGGCGGCCCCGCCGTTGCGGCTGGCTCGACGCGGTCGCGCTCCGACAGACGGCGCGGATCTCCGGCATCTCGGGCATCGCGCTGACGAAGCTCGACGTCCTGGACGGGCTCGACGAGATCAAGGTCTGCGTCGGCTACCGGCTCGACGGAGCGGAGATTCACCGTCTGCCGGCCAGTCAGGGCGCTCAGGCGCGGATCGAGCCGATCTACGAGACCATCGAGGGCTGGCAGGGCACGACCGCCGGCGCGCGGTCCTGGGCGCAGCTTCCGGCGCAGGCCATCAAATACGTCCGGCGCGTGGAAGAGCTGATCGGATGCCCGATCGCGCTGGTCTCCACCTCTCCGGAAAGAGCCGACACGATACTGGTCGCCGATCCTTTCGAAGACTGAGAAAACCTTAGGCCGGCGTGTCTTTCGCGCCATCGACGCGGGCCGGCCGCTGACGTATGTCGAGGCTATGGCCGACTATTTCCCAGTTCTGTCGCGCGCCGTCGCGGGGCTCGAGAACAACACCGGCGAAGCGCGCCGCGCGGTCTATGAACGCGCGCGCGCCGCGATCGTGCGGCAATTGCGGGCGATCGACCCGCCGCTATCCGAGGAAGACATCGCGCGCGAGCGCATGCAGCTCGAGGAGGCGATCCGCAAGGTCGAGGCCGGCGCCGCCCCGCCGGCCCAGTCCACGCCTCCCCAGCAGGCTGAGCCTCGAGCGAGCGCCGCCCCGGCGCGGCCCGCGGAAAAGCCAGTCCCGGTCAAACCTGCTCAGGCGGCCGCTAACGAGGCGGCCGGCGGGCCTGCGGCCGCGGATCCGCCGTCGACATAGACCTGATCGTCATACGCCGCGTCCATCAGCGCGTTGCGGCTCTTGACGACGCCGGGCCGCATGGCGAGCGCCTGCAGGATCAGGAACTCCGTGACGGTGAGCGTC
>NZ_JBJKEX010000320.1:0-3534 GCF_045505405.1 Hansschlegelia beijingensis
GGCGGCGGCGGCCGGGGCGGCGGCGATCATGGCGGCCGCGGCGGCCGCGAGCGCTAGAAGAAAAGCGCTGAAAGAAATCGGACGGGCGGCGCGAGCCGCCCGTTCTGCTTTCGGGGTCAGTCGGCGCCGAACACCCGCGCGAACACGGCGTCGACCGCCTTGAAGTGATAGCCGAGGTCGAACGCCTCCTCGAGCTCGGCCTCGGACAGGAAGCCGCGGACCTCCTGGTCGGCCTTGAGCAGCGTCAGGAAATCGCCCTCGCCCCGCCAGACGGGCATCGCGTTGCGCTGCACGAGCCGGTAGGCGTCTTCGCGCGAGGCGCCCTTCTGGGTGAGCGCCAGCAGCACGCGCTGCGAGTGCACCAGCCCGCCGAGCCGGTCGAGATTGGCCTGCATGCGCTCCGGATAGACCAGCAGCTTCTCGACCACCCCGGCCAGACGGTTGAGCGCGAAGTCGAGCGTCACTGTCGCGTCGGGGCCGATCATCCGCTCGACCGAGGAATGCGAGATGTCCCGCTCGTGCCAGAGCGCGACGTTCTCCATCGCGGGCAGCGCGTAGGAGCGGACCATCCGCGCGAGGCCGGTGACGTTCTCGGTCAGCACCGGATTGCGCTTGTGCGGCATCGCGGACGAGCCCTTCTGCCCCTCGGAGAAGAACTCCTCGGCCTCCAGCACCTCGGTGCGCTGCAGATGGCGGATCTCGGTCGCGAGCCGCTCGCAGGACGACGCCACCACGCCAAGCGTGGCGAAGAACATCGCGTGCCGGTCGCGCGGGATGACCTGGGTCGAAACCGGCTCGACAGCCAGCCCGAGCTTTTCGGCCACATGCGCCTCGACCGCCATGTCGACATTGGCGAAGGTGCCGACGGCGCCGGAGATCGCGCAGGTCGCGATCTCCTTGCGGGCCGCGATCAGCCGCTCGCGGGCGCGCTGGAACTCGACATAGTAGCCGGCGAGCTTGAGCCCGAACGTCGTGGGCTCCGCATGGATGCCGTGGCTGCGGCCGATGGTGGGGGTGCGCTTGTGCTCGATCGCGCGGGCCTTGAGCGCCGCGAGCAGGCGGTCCACGTCCGCGATCAGCAGATCAGCGGCGCGCTTCAGCTGCACCGCCAGGCAGGTATCGAGCACGTCGGAGGACGTCATGCCCTGATGCACGAAGCGCGCGTCCGGACCGACGAACTCGGCGAGATGGGTCAGGAAGGCGATCACGTCATGCTTGGTGACGCGCTCGATCTCGTCGATGCGGTCGACGTCGAACGTCGCGGCGCCGCCCTTCTCCCAGATCGTCTTCGCGGCCTCCTTCGGGATCACGCCGAGCTCGGCCAGCGCGTCGGCGGCGTGCGCCTCGATCTCGAACCAGATGCGGAAGCGCGTCTCGGGCGACCAGATTTCGGTCATCTCGGGACGGGAATAGCGGGGGATCATGGGCGTCGCTCGGCTTGGAGGGGCGCGGGCGTCCTACCGACGCAGCGCGCCGCGCGCAAGGAGCCAGAGCGCGACGCGGGCCGTCTCAGCCTTCCTCCGGGTCCTTCAACGGCTTGAGCAGGGTGCGTCCCCGCCCCTGCGGGCCCGGGCGGCCCTCCGCCAGCGCCGCCACGATGCCGTGCAGCGTCTGGAGGTCCTGCCGGGACGGGTCCATGCGGTGGATCATGTTGCGGATGTTGCGGATCATCGAAGCCCGCTTCTCGGGGGAGCGGAAGAAGCCGGTCTCGTCGAGCTCTCCTTCGAGATGCGCGAACAGCGCCACGATCTCGGCCTGCGTGCCGGGGGGCGAGCGGGTCGGCATCTCGAACGCCGGCGCGCCGCCGGTCGCGGCCTTGAACCATTCATAGCCGACGAGCAGCACCGCCTGGGCGAGGTTGAGGCTGGCGTAGGCCGGGTTCACCGGGAACGTCACCACCCGGCTCGCGAGCGCGATCTCGTCATTCTCGAGCCCGGTCCGTTCGCGTCCGAACAGCAGCCCGACGCGTCCGCCGCCTGTTGCGTGCTGCGCCATCAGCCGGGCCGCGGCTTCCGGCACGTCGACGGGCTTGGCCTGTCCGCGCCCCCGCGCCGTGGTGGCGAACAGAAGCGTCAGGTCCGCGATCGCCTCCTCTATGCTGTCGAAGTGGCGCGCCGCCTCCAGGATATAGTGCGCCCCGGCCGAGCGGACCCGCGCGCCCTCGGCCTCGGTCTTGCCCGGCGCGCGAACCACGCGCAGGTCGCTGAGCGCGAAGTTGGCCATCGCGCGGGCGACGGCGCCGACGTTCTCCGCTAGCTGCGGCTCCACCAGAACCACCGCGGGTCCCGCGGGCAGCAGGGCTGCGGCGTCTGCCTTGGTGCGATCGGTGCCCGCCATGTCCTCGGTCCGGAAAAGTGTGGGGCGCGAGATGGCCCAAGCCCGGCGGGCGACGCAAGCCCTCAGTGGGCCGGCCGCTCCACGCTGGCCGCCACCAGCGCCGCCAGCGGCAGCGCGGCGCCCACGACCGCCAGGCCGATCCACCCGAAATAGGTGAACACCGGGCTCGTCAGCGCGGAGCCGAGCGCGCCGCCGAGGAACAGGATCGCGACATAGAGGCCGTTGATCCGGCCGCGCGCCGCAGCGTCGAGCCCGTAGATCTCGCGCTGCCCGAGGATCATGTTGGCCTGCACGCCCATGTCGAGCACGATCGCGGCCAGCAGCAGGCCGGCCAGTCCCAGGGTCCAGTCGAGGCCCGCCAGGACCATGCCGGCGACGCCGCACGCGATCGCGATCAGCGTTCCGACACGGGTATGGCCGGCGTCGGCCATGCGGCCCGCGAAGGGCGCGATCAGCGCGCCGCTTGCGCCCGCCAGCGCGAACAGGCCGATCATGCTGTGCGACCAGCCATACTCGCCGGCGAGCCGCATCGGCGAAGCGGTCCAGAAGAGGCTGAACGCGGCGAACATCGCCGCCTGATAGAGCGCCCGGCGGCGCAGCGTCGGGTATCGGGCGAGCAGTTCCGCCATGGAGCCGATCAGCTGGCCATAGCTCATCCGGCTTTCCGGGCGGCGCGACGGGATCAGCGCGCGGAGCGCAACGGCGGTGACCGCCATCAGCACGGCCGACAGGCCGAACATCGCCCGCCACCCGAACGCGTCCGCCACCACGCCGGCGACCGGCCGCGCCAGCAGGATGCCGAACAGCAGCCCGCTCATGATCGTGCCGACGACGCGCCCGCGGCTCGCCTCGGGCTCCATCCCGGCGATCAGCGGCAGCAGCATCTGGGCTGCGACCGACGCAATGCCGATCAGCAGGGAGGCGGACAGGAACACGGCGCCGTTCGGCGCCACGGCGGCCACCACCAGGGCGGCGGCCGCCGCCGCCAGCGTGGCGGTCAGCAGCCTGCGGCTCTCCACGAGGTCGACCAAGGGCGCGAGGAGCAGAAGGCCGATCGCATAGCCGATCTGGGTCAGCGCCACGACGGCGCTCGCAAGCGCCGCCGCCACGCCGAGGTCGCGCGCGATCAGATCGACCAGCGGCTGGGCGTAATAGAGGTTCGCGACGATGGCCCCGCAGGCGGCCGCCGCCGCCAGC
>NZ_JBJKEX010000321.1:0-3524 GCF_045505405.1 Hansschlegelia beijingensis
ACCCAGCTCTGCGCCCTGCGCTATGGCGCGGTTCCGGTCGTCGCTCGGTGGGCGGCCTCAACGCGGAGATCGGCATCTCGACGCCCTGTTCGGCGGCGAGATGCCGATCTCCGCGGCGGTGGCCGAGGTCCTCGCCGGACGCGTCAGCGTCGGAGCGGCCGTCGCCGGACTGCTCGCCCGGCCGCTCAAGTCCGAGATCTGAACGATGGCCTACTGGTTGTTCAAATCCGAGCCCGCCGCCTGGTCGTGGGACCAGCAGAAGGCCGCGGGCGAGGCCGGGACCGAGTGGACCGGCGTGCGCAACTACCTCGCCCGCAACAACATGCGGGCGATGAAGATCGGCGACCGGGGGTTCTTCTATCACTCGAACGAGGGCAAGGAGATCGTCGGCGTCGTCGAGGTCGCGAAGCTCGCCCATCCGGATTCGACGGCGGACAATCCCACCTGGGAATGCGTCGACATCCGCGCCGTGAAGGACATGCCCACGCCGGTGACGCTTGCGGCCGTGAAGGCCAATCCGAAGCTCGCCGGGATGGCTCTGGTCACTTCCATGCGGCTTTCGGTCCAGCCGGTGACCGAGGCGGAGTGGGCCGAGGTCTGCCGCATGGGCGGGCTGGCCGAGACAGCGTGAGCGCGCCGACGGATCGCGCGGCCTTCATCCGGGGCAACACGACGCTGCGACCCGTCCCGCACGCGCCCGAGATCATGCTTCATGTCGCCGACGAGGCCGTGCCGCTCTGGTCCAGGACCGAGGAGGAACTGGCTCAGGCAGGGCTTCCGCCGCCGTTCTGGGCGTTCGCCTGGGCGGGCGGCCAGGCGCTGGCGCGGCATGTGCTCGATCATCCGCGGAGCGTCGCCGGGCGACGGGTCCTGGACGTCGGGTCGGGCTCGGGGCTGGTGGCGATCGCCGCCATGAAGGCGGGCGCTGCTTCGGTGACGGCGGCGGACCCCGATCCGTTCGCCCGCGCGGCGATGATGCTGAACGCCGCGGCCAACGGAGTCCGGGTGACGCCGCTCGCCGACGACCCGATCGGCGGCGCGGCCGGCGAGTTCGACGTCGTTCTGGTCGGCGACCTGTTTTACGAGCGCGACCTCGCCGCGCGGCTGATCGACTGGCTGGAGCGCTGCGCGGCCGGCGGCTCCGAGATCCTGGTCGGCGACCCGGGCCGCAGCTACCTGCCGCGCGACAGGCTTCAGGCTGTCGCCGAGTACACGGTTCCGGTCAGCCGGGATCTCGAGGATTCCGAGATAAAGCGCACGACGGTCTGGCGGCTCGCGCGTTCCGGCGGGTGAGCGCCGCTTCTCCGCCAAACTGCCGAGAGCGGCCGCTTGTAGGGCCTCCGGGACGCGTCCTAGACTGGCCGTAGCCCGCCTGGAGAGCGGGCGCATGACTACGCTTGGGAGCGAGCGCTATGTCCGACAAAGTCCATCCCGTGCCGGAAGGCTGGGCGAAGCGCGCCTATATCGACAAGGCGCGCTACGAGGCGGATTATCGCCGCTCCGTCGAGGATCCGGAAGGATACTGGGGCGCGATCGGCAAACGCGTCGACTGGATCAAGCCGTACTCGAAGGTGAAGAACACCTCGTTCGCGCCCGGGAACGTGTCGATCCGCTGGTACGAGGACGGGACGCTCAACGTCTCGGCCAACTGCATCGACCGGCACCTCGCGACCCGCGGCGACCAGACCGCGATCCTCTGGGAAGGCGACGACCCGGCGGACTCGCGGGCGATCACCTATCGCGAGCTTCACGAGCAGGTCTGCAGGTTCGCGAACGCCCTCAAGGCGCGCGGCGTCAAGAAGGGCGACCGGGTCACGATCTACCTGCCGATGATCCCCGAGGCCGCCTACGCGATGCTCGCCTGCGCGCGCATCGGCGCGATCCACTCCATCGTCTTCGGCGGTTTCTCGCCCGACAGTCTGGCGGGCCGGATCGAGGGCTGCGAGTCGCGCTGCCTGATCACCGCCGACGAGGGCCTGCGCGGCGGCCGCAAGGTTCCGCTCAAGGCCAACGCCGACGCCGCGATCGAGAAGGCTGGCGGCGTCGACACGGTTTTCGTGGTCGCCCGGACCGGCGCCGACGTGCCCATGGTCGAGGGCCGCGACGTCCGCTACGAAGACGCGATCGCGGCGGCCTCCCCGGAATGCGAGCCGGAGGAGATGAACGCCGAGGATCCGTTGTTCATCCTCTACACTTCGGGCTCGACGGGCAAGCCGAAGGGCGTCCTGCACACGACCGGCGGCTATCTGGTCTTCGCGTCGTTCACGCACCAACTCATATTCGACTACCACGAGGGCGACGTTTACTGGTGCACGGCGGACGTCGGCTGGGTCACGGGGCACTCGTACATCGTCTACGGCCCGCTCGCGAACGGCGCGATCACGCTGATGTTCGAGGGTGTTCCGAACTATCCGTCCACCTCCCGCTTCTGGGAGGTCGTCGACAAGCACAAGGTCAACATCTTCTACACCGCGCCGACCGCGATCCGCGCCCTGATGGGCGGCGGCGAGGGCCCGGTGAAGAAGACCTCGCGGGAAAGCCTGCGCCTGCTCGGCTCGGTCGGCGAGCCGATCAACCCGGAAGCCTGGGAGTGGTACTACCGGGTCGTCGGGGACAGCCGCTGCCCGATCGTCGACACCTGGTGGCAGACCGAGACCGGCGGCATCCTGATCACCCCGCTGCCCGGGGCGACCGACCTCAAGCCCGGCTCGGCGACCAAGCCGTTCTTCGGGATCAGGCCGGAGCTCGTCGACGCCGAGGGCAAGCCGCTGGAGGGCGCCGCCGAGGGCAATCTGGTCATCGCCGACAGCTGGCCGGGCCAGATGCGCACCGTCTATGGCGACCACAAGCGCTTCGAGGAGACCTACTTCTCGACCTATCCCAACAAGTACTTCACCGGCGACGGCTGCCGGCGGGACGCCGACGGCTACTACTGGATCACCGGCCGCGTCGACGACGTCATCAACGTCTCCGGCCACCGCATGGGCACCGCCGAGGTCGAGAGCTCGCTGGTCGCGCACGAGAAGGTGTCGGAGGCGGCTGTCGTCGGCTATCCGCATGACGTGAAGGGCCAGGGCATCTACGCCTATGTCACGCTGATGGCGGGCGTCGAGGGCACCGAGGACCTCAAGAAGGAGCTGGTCGCCTGGGTCCGGAAGGACATCGGCCCGATCGCCTCTCCTGACCTGATTCAGTTCGCGCCGGGCCTGCCGAAGACGCGCTCGGGCAAGATCATGCGCCGCATCCTGCGCAAGATCGCCGAGGACGAGTTCGCCGCGCTCGGCGACACCTCGACGCTGGCCGACCCGGGCGTCGTCGACGACCTGATCGAGCACCGCCAGAACCGGCGGACGGGCGAAGCGGCGGCCTGAGCCCCGCTTCTCCCGCGCTCGGCGGCCGCATTCCCACTGACGCGAGGCTCCTCGACCGAATATCGGAGGCCGCCGGCGACCGCCGGCGGCCTTAGCCGTTTGAGGGAAGAAGCCACGATGGACGACGGCCGGGCCGTCATGTCGAGCGGCGCC
>NZ_JBJKEX010000322.1:0-3513 GCF_045505405.1 Hansschlegelia beijingensis
CCGGCCGCACAGCTCGCGCAGCGCCTGGCCGTCGCGCCCCGCCACCGGCTGCGGGCAGGTCAGGCCGTTCGCCGACAGATGCTCCAGCAGGCCCAGGAAGAACGGCAGGTCGTCCGGCCGCACGCGCTTCTCATAGAGGGTGAGAATGAAGCGGCCCTGCGTGGTGTCGAGCAGGTAGTTGGAGTTCTCGACGCCCTCCGCGATGCCCTTGAACGAAACCACGTCGCCGATGTCGTAGGCGCGCAGGAAGGCCGCGAGCTCGTCATAGGGAACTTCGGTGTAGACGGCCATTCGGGACTCGGGCGGCGAGGGCGGGCGGAGGCTGCTTACGGTCTCGCCGGCCCGGCCGCAACGCCACGGCCGCGCTTATCCCGGGCGGTGCGCCCCTGCGACCACGGCCCGCTCACTCGGCGGCCGGGCGGAGCTCCCTCGGAAGCGGGAAGAACACCTTCTCGTCCGCTGTCGAGACCGTCTCGACCTCGACGTCGTAGCGCGCCGCGAAGGCGTCGATGATCTCCTCGACCAGCACCTCAGGCGCGGACGCCCCGGCGGTGACGCCGAGCGTCCGGATGTGGTCGAACTCGCTCCAGTCGATGTCCTCGGCGCGCGCCACGAGCCGCGCCACTGGGCAGCCGGCGCGCTCCGCGACCTCGCGCAGCCGCTGCGAGTTCGACGAGTTCGCGGCACCGACCACGATCAGCCCGTCGCATTCGGGCGCGACGCGCTTGACCGCCTCCTGCCGGTTGGTGGTGGCGTAGCAGATGTCTTCCTTGTGCGGCCCGACGACCGCCGGGAAGCGCGCCTTGAGCGCCGCCACCACGGCCGCGGTGTCGTCGATCGACAGCGTCGTCTGCGTCACATAGGCGAGCTCGCGCCCCTCCGGGACGCGGAGCGCCGCGACGTCGGCCTCGGTCTCGACCAGCAGCACCGCGCCCTCAGGCAGCTGGCCCATGGTGCCGACCACCTCGGGGTGGCCGGCATGCCCGATCAGGATCACCAGCCGGCCGCGGCGGAAATGCACCTCGGCCTCGCGGTGGACCTTGGTCACGAGCGGGCAGGTGGCGTCGATCGCGATCAGGTTCCGGGCGCGCGCCGCCTCCGGCACCGACTTCGCGACGCCGTGGGCGGAGAAAACCACCGGCGCGTCGCCGTCCGGGGCCTCGTCGAGCTCCTCGACGAACACCGCGCCCTTCCGCCTCAGCGCGTCCACCACATAGCGGTTATGCACGATCTCGTGCCGGACGTAGACGGGCGGGCCAAACCGCTCCAGCGCCGCCTCCACGATGTCGATCGCCCGCACCACGCCGGCGCAGAAGCCGCGCGGCGCGCAAAGAAGAACCTTGAGGGGCGGCTTGGGCATCATCCGGAGGTCGCTCAGCTGGCGGCGCGTCTCGCCCGGTCGGCTGTCCGCGAAATGGCGACCCGGCCGGCGCGCTGTCAAGCCGGGAGCGCCTTTCCAAGCTCGTGGGCCGATTGCTATAACGCTCGCCGTCGCCGATTTGGCGGCGCCAGTCCGGGGGTCTGCGTATGCGTCGCGTCCACGCAATCCTGGCGAATGCGGCCCGCGCTGGGGCGGCCGCCTGTCTCGTCGCTCTCGCCGCCTGCAGCACGGTCGGCGGCGACGCAGACGCCGGCAAGCCCGCCCAGAAGAGCGAAGGCTTCGCCACCAAGCTGCTGCTCGGCAACGCCAACCCGCCCCCGGTGACGCCTCCGGAGGACCTCGCCATCAAGCGGCAATGCCCGCCTGTCGACGTGCTGCAGGGCGCCGCGGCCTACCCGGTCTACGACACGCCGGGTTCGAACGACCCGTTCGCGCTGCGCTATCAGGCGACGCTCGCCGACACGGCGCGGGAGTGCTCGAACCTCGGCGTCGAGGCGGGCTTGCGGGTCGGAGTCGTCGGCCGCGTCATTCTGGGGCCCAAGGGCGCGCCGGGCGCGTTCCGGCTGCCGCTCAGGATCGCCGTCGTCGACGAGCAGAACCGCCCGGTCTATTCGCAGAATCACGTGGTGGACGTGACCGTGCCGGCCGGCCAGACCCAAGCGGACTTCTCGCACATCGAGGACAACATCGTCGTGCCGATCCCGGAGAACCGCTTCGCCGGCTGGCGCATTCTGGTGGGATATGACCCGGCGGCCGCGACGCCGGCCCGCGCCAGCCGCGCCCGTCGCTGAGGCGGGCGAGGCGGCGCTTGACACCTCTCGGAGCCCCTCCTTATATCCGCCCGCCCGCGGAACGCCGCGACAGCGCCGGGGCGGAGTAGCTCAGCTGGTTAGAGCAGCGGAATCATAATCCGCGTGTCGGGGGTTCGAGTCCCTCCTCCGCTACCAACTCGTCGCCCTCGATAAATCTCGTCCTGAATCACCGCCTTCGCCGCGATGTATCCCGGCGTCATGGAGGTGCGCTCGCGGCGGGCGGAGACGCCCGGCGGATCGAGCCCGCTACTCCGCTTGTCCCCGGGATTCCCCCGGTTCGCGCGCATCGGCGTCCAGCCGGGCCACGTCCTCGCCGGGTCGCAGGAGCGGATCGGCGTTCTCCGCTCGGTCGCGGAACAGGGCGGCGCGCACCAGGATCATCAGCGTCACGGGCGTGGTGACGGCGACGAAGACGAGGATCAGCGCCTCGTGCAGCACGGGCCGCGTCTCGAGCGCGCTGAAATAGATCATGGAGGCGAGCGCGATCGAGGCGGCGCCGAGCGTCGCGCCGAGGGTCGGTGCATGCACGCGGTCGTAGAAGCCGCCGAGCCGCAGCAACCCGAGCGAGCCGACCAGCGCGACCGCCGCGCCCAGAAGCACGAGCGCCGCGGTGAGGATCGCGATCCAGACCGGCAGCTCCGCCGCGGCGCTCATTCGATCACCTCGCCGCGGAGCAGGAACTTGGCGAGCGCGACCGTGCCGACGAAGCCGAGCAGCGCGATGATCAGGGCCGCCTCGAAATAAAGCGTTCTGCCGGAGGCCATGCCGAAGGTCAGCAGCAGCAGCATCGCGTTGACGTAGAGCGTGTCGAGCCCGAGCACGCGGTCCTGCGCGCGCGGGCCGCGCAGCATGCGGAACACGGCGCAGCTCATGCCGAGCGCCAGCATGATCTGCGCCGCCCACAGCGACCAGGAGAGGATCGCCGCGCTCATTGGAAGATCTCCAGCAGCAGCGTTTCGTAGCGGCCCTTGATGGTGCGCGCCCACTCCTCCTCGTCGATCAGGTCGAGGACGTGGATCATCAGCGTCCCCCGCGTCGGATCGAAATTGACCCACAGCGTGCCGGGCGTCGAGGTGATGATGCAGGCGAGAGCCGCGAGCCCGTTCGGGTCGCGCAACTCGAGCGGAATGTCGATGAAGCCCGACCGCCTCTCACGCCGCCCGCTGAGGCCGAGCACGATGCGCCCGACCGCGATGTTGGAGCGGATGACCCTTACACGCTGACGTTACGGGCCCCGATTTAACATTTGGCTAAGCGGAAAAGCGGTTTTCGAGAGAGTTCCAAAGGTTAAGAGAGAGTAATTCGAATACTAACGATTTA
>NZ_JBJKEX010000323.1:0-3461 GCF_045505405.1 Hansschlegelia beijingensis
GCGCGTCCGCCCCGGCGGGCGAGGTCGGGCAGGGCCCTGAGGGCGGCTCCGGCGCCGCCGAAATGGTTGACGAGGTTGCGGAAGGCGTGGGGGCCGACGTTCTCGGAGCGGATCAGGCGCAGCCAGGCGACCCGCTGTTCGTCGGTCAGCCGCCCCGGCATCGTGCCTCTACCCGCGGCCGGTGGCGGCGGAGCGTTGGCCGATGCGGCTTTCCTCGCCCGCCAGAAGCCGCCCGATATTGTCGCGGTGGAGCGCCCAGAGAAGCGCGGTCAGGACCGTGAACACCACGGCGGTCTCCGCGGGCCACCAGATCGCCAGAAGCGCCGGCGCGACGAGGCTCGCGACCAGGGCCGAGGCCGAGGAATAGCGGGTCACCAGAGCGACGGCGATCCAGACGCCGGCGAAAGCGAGCGCGACCGGCCAGGCGGCGCCCAGCAGCCCGCCGAGATAGGTCGCCACGCCCTTGCCGCCCCTGAAGCGAAGCCAGACCGGGAAGACATGCCCAATGAAGGCGGCCGCCCCGGCCAGAACCCCGGCCTGCCCGCCCCAGAGCCAGTCCGCCAGCAGGACGGCGGCGGTCGCCTTCAGCATGTCGCCGAGCAGCGTCAGCGCCGCGAGCTCCTTGCGGCCGGTCCGCAGGACGTTCGTCGTCCCGATATTGCCGGAGCCGATGGCCCGAATGTCGCCCCCGCCCCCGAGGCGGGTCACGATCAAGCCAAAAGGGATCGATCCCAGCAGGTAACCCAGGCCGATGGATGAGAGGACAGCGAGCGGCATTGTCGGATCGGGCGCTCAGGTTGGCGGCGCGAGACTTCTTGCGCAGCCAGAGGCCGCGGGCGGATCAAGCGTAGGCGTAGACGGTCCGGCCGGCAACGATGGTGCGCAGCGTCCGACCCTGGAGCCTTGCGCCATCGAACGGCGTGTTCTTCGACTTCGACCGCAGCGAGGCCGGATCGAGCACCCATGGGGCGTCGAGGTCGACGACGATCAGATCGGCGGGAGCGCCGACACGCAGCGCGCCGCCCGGCAGGCCAAGCAATTGCGCGGGGCGCGTGGACATCGCCGCCAGCAGCCGGTGAAGCGTGACCTCCCCGGCGTGAACCAGGCGCAATCCCGCCGCCAGCATGGTCTCGAGCCCGATCGCGCCGTCCTCAGCCTCCGCGAAGGGCCGCCGCTTGGTCTCGACGTCCTGAGGATCGTGGGCCGACAGCACCACGTCGATCAGCCCGTCCGCCAGTCCCTGAACCAGCGCGCGCCGGTCGTCTTCGCTGCGGAGGGGTGGCGCCACCTTGAAGAAGGTGCGGTATTCGCCGACGTCATTCTCGTTGAGCGACAGGTGCGCGATCGAGGCGCCGCAGGTGACGGACGCGCCCGAGACCTTGGCGCGCGCGATCACGTCGAGGCTCGCTCCGCAGGTGACCAGATTCGCGTGGTAGCGGCAGCCGGTCAGCGCCGCGAGTCGCACGTCGCGCTCGACGATCAGCGTTTCGGCCGCGGCGGGCCGACCGGGCAGTCCCAGTCGCGTCGCGAACTCACCTTCGTTCATCGCGCCGCCCGCGATCAGCTCCGGATCCTCGGCGTGGCAGCAGACCAGGGCGTCGAAGTCCCGCGCGTAGGTCATCGCCCGGCGCATCACCCGGGCGCTCGCGACGGTGCGCGGTCCATCTCCGAAAGCCACGGCCCCCGCTTCGAGCAGGAGGCCGATCTCCGTCATCTCCGCGCCGGCGAGGCCCTTGGTCAGCGCGGCCATCGGATAGACGTGGACGCTCGCCGTGTCGCGCGCTCGCCTCTTGAGGTAGTCGACGATCTCCGGGGCGTCGACGGGCGGTGTGGTGTCGGCGCGCGTCACGATGGTGGTCACGCCGCCGGCCGCTGCGGCCTCGCTTGCGGTCGCGATCGTTTCGCGATGCTCGGCGCCGGGTTCCCCGACGAACGCGCCCAGGTCGATGAGTCCCGGGGCGAGCATCGCGCCGCGGCAGTCGACGATCTCGGCGCCGGCAGGCGGCCGGACATCGGAGCCGATGGCCGCGATGACGCCGCCTTCGACGAGCAAGCCGCCGATCTCGTCCCGCGCGGTGGCGGGGCAGACGAGCCGGGCGTTGGTGAACAGCGTCGGCGGCGCTTCCGGAGCTGAGGACTCACGCATCGGGAAGATGCCGCGCAAGAGCTTCGAGCACCGCCATGCGCACCGCCACGCCCATCTCGACCTGATCTCGGATCAGAGATCGCGGCCCGTCGGCCACTTCCGAGGCGATCTCGACGCCCCGGTTCATCGGACCGGGGTGCATCACCACGGCCTCCGGCGCAGCGAAGGCGAGCTTCGCCGCGTCGAGCCCGAACTGCTGGAAGTACTCCTTCACCGAAGGCACGAACGAGCCATTCATCCGCTCGAGCTGAAGCCGCAGCATCATGACGACGTCCGCCCCCTCGAGTCCTTCGCGCATGTTCCGGTAGGCGGTCACGCCGAGCCGTTCGACGCCGGCGGGAAGCAGAGTGGAGGGCGCCACCACCCGCACCCGCGCGCCGAGCGCGTTGAGCAGCAGGATGTTGGAGCGCGCGACGCGGCTGTGCAGCACGTCTCCGCAGATCGCCACCGTCAGCCCTTCGATGCGGCCCTTGGCGCGCTTGATCGTCAGCGCGTCGAGGAGGGCCTGCGTCGGATGCTCATGGGCGCCGTCGCCGGCGTTGACGACCGAGCAGTCGACCTTCTGGGCGAGCAGCGCCACGGCTCCCGCCGCGTGGTGGCGCACCACGATGATGTCGGGCCGCATCGCATTGAGCGTGGCGGCGGTGTCCAGCACCGTCTCCCCCTTCTTGATCGAGGAGGAGGCGACCGACATGTTCATCACGTCGGCGCCCAGGCGCTTGCCGGCGATCTCGAAGGACGACTGGGTCCGCGTCGAGCTTTCGAAGAACAGGTTGATCTGCGTGCGGCCGCGCAGCGTGGTGCGCTTCTTCTCGACCTGCCGGCTCAGGGCGACCGCATCCTCGGCCGCGGCCAGCAGGCCTTCGATCTCGTTCGGCGACAGCCCCGCCACGCCAAGCAGGTGCCGGTGGGGAAAGGCGAACGGCGGGCTTGGCTCAGGGCGCATCAAGGCCGGTCTCTTAGCGCCACCACGGCGCAGGGGGCAAGCGCTCACGCGATCTTGTCCACGTCCCCATTAACACCATGTCTCCTCGAGAGGGCACTCGGGTCTGCGGCGCACGCCGCCGACCTGGAATTCGGCGGCGTCCGGCTCCTCAGAACCTGCCGGCGTTCGCAGGGAGAACGTGCAATGATGTCACTTCGGAATGCGATCATCGCCGGGGTCTCGGCGGCCGGAATCGTGGCCGCCTCGGTTCCGGCGCAAGCGGCTCCGGCTAACGCGACCATCGCCGGCGTGAATTACAGCGACATCCAGACCGTCGGCCACCGCGGCGGAGGCGGCCACTGGGGCGGCGGCGGCGGGCGGCACTGGGGC
>NZ_JBJKEX010000324.1:0-3448 GCF_045505405.1 Hansschlegelia beijingensis
CGCGTCGCGGCTGATCCGTCGCGCGCGCCCGGCTCCGGTATTATCGCTGGCACGGTTCGCCGCGGATCTATTACTCGGATTACGACGAGGCCGCGCTCGCCGCCCTCAAGCGCCGCGCCGACGCCGACCGGGCCGGCGGGGCGACGGTGTGGTGCGTCTTCGACAACACCGCGTCGGGCGCCGCGCTGGGAAACGCGCTCGCTCTTGCGAGGCTCTGAGGATGATCACGCTCTACGGCATCAAGAACTGCGACACGATGAAGAAGGCGCGCGCCTGGCTCGACGACCACGGCGTGGCTTACGCGTTCCACGACTACAAGGCGGCCGGAATCGATCGGGAGCGTCTCGCGGGCTGGGCCGCGACTGCGGGGTGGGAGACGCTGCTCAACCGGGCCGGCACGACGTTCCGCAAGCTCCCCGAGGCTGACCGCCAGGGGTTGGACGAGGCGCGCGCGATCGAGCTGATGATCGCGCAGCCCTCCATGATCAAGCGACCGGTGCTGGAGGCGGAGGGTCGCCTGCTGGTCGGCTTCAAGCCTGGGGAATACGAGGCGGCGTTCGGCTGACGAAAGCCGAAGGGACCAGCCAAGCGGCGAGACGCCCGATCCTGAGCGGCCCCTATCTCGCGGCGTCACGCATAGGCGGCTGAGGAACGACTGCGGGCCGCCGGCGTTCGCGTCACGATGGTCGGAGCGCCTGACGCGCCGACCGCGCGTTGCAGTTGGAAGGATTCGCCATGCTTTGGGCTCTCGCCATCATCCTGCTCATCCTCTGGGCGGGCGGTTTTCTGGTCTTTCACGTCGCGAGCGGGCTCATCCACCTCTTGCTGGTGATCGCGGTCATCGTCGTGCTTGTGCGGCTGTTCACCGGCCGTCGAGCCATCTAGCGGCTCTGAAGGGACGAGGCCGCCGACGGCCGGCTGACCTTTAGGGGCAGGGGACCGCTTCGGTCCCCGTCACCGCCCCGCGCAGAAGCGCTCGAAGCCCTGCGCCCGGAGGGCGCAGGCCGGGCACTCGCCGCAGCCATAGCCCCAGTCGTGGCGCTCGCCGCGTTCGCCGAGATAGCAGGTGTGGCTCTCCTCCACCACGAGGGCGACCAGCCCGTCGCCGCCGAGCTGTCGCGCCAGCCGCCACGTCTCGGCCTTGTCGAGCCACATCAGCGGCGTCTCCAGCACGAAGCGGCTGTCCATGCCGAGGTTCAGCGCGACCTGCAGCGCCTTGATCGCGTCGTCGCGGCAGTCGGGGTAGCCGGAGAAATCCGTCTCGCACATGCCGCCGACGATCCGACGCAGGCCGCGACGATAGGCGAGGGCGGCGGCGAAGGTCAGGAAGACGATGTTGCGGCCCGGAACGAAGGTGTTGGGCAGGCCGCTCGACTCCATCCCGATCGCGACGTCTCGCGTGAGCGCGGTATCAGAGAGCGCGCCGAGGGCGTCGAGCCTGATTGTGTGGTCTTCGCCGAGGCGCGCGTCCCACGTCGGATTCAGCCTGCGCAGGCCGTCCCTGATGCGCCCGCGTTGTGAGAGCTCGACGACGTGCCGTTGGCCATAATCGAAGCCGACCGTCTCGACGCGCTCGTAGCGGTCGAGCGCCCAGGCGAGGCAGGTCGCGGAATCCTGCCCGCCTGAGAACAGCACGAGCGCGGCGCGATCGTTGGTCACTTTTGGAACGTCCGTCGCAGCGGAGCGCTGACCGTCAGCGCGTGATCACGATCCTCGTGTTCCGCATTCCGTGCTGGCGCACAAGTCGGTAGAAGGCCGCCGCGTTCGCGGTGCGCAGTCTGACGCAGCCATGACTTGCGGGCCGTCCAAGCGAGCGGACATATTGCGTTCCGTGGATCGCATAGCCGCCGCGGAAGAAGACCGCGTAGGGCATCGGCGACATGTCGTATTTGCGCGAGTACCACATGCGCTCGGTCCGGATCGGCCGGAACGAGCCGCGGGGGGTGACATAGCCGCGACGCGCCGTCGAGACGGGCCAGTCATAGACCGGCACGCCGTTGACCGAGACCTCCATGCGCTGTTGCGAAAGGCTGATCACGGCCAGCGTGCTGGCGAGAGCCTTCGTGGGATAGGCCGCCCATCCGCAGAGGACGGCGACGAGAAGCAACGCCACTCTCACAGCAGTTCTCCTGCGATCCGTTCCCGCCGCGGCCGCCGGCCAACTGTGGCGGGATCGTGGCGAAGAGTCGAATCGCAAGGCCGCGATGGCGTCGCCGGATGGCCGCGGATAGTCTGGGCCGTCGAACGGGGGCGGGCATGCTGGTTCTGATCGCGGGGCTTCTGGTCTTCTTCGGCGTTCACCTGTCCACGCGCGCGCGGGACAACCGCGCCCGTCTGATCGGGAGGTTCGGCGAAACGCCTTACAAGATCGCCTATTCGGCGATCTCGACGGTCGGGCTCGTCCTGATCGTCGTCGGCTGGCGCTCGGCGCCCTTCATCGAAATCTGGTCGCCGCCGGGCTGGACGCGCCATCTCACCATCACGCTGATGTTGCCGGCCTTCATCCTGCTGGCGGCCGCCTATCTGCCCGGTCACATCCGCGCGAAGGCCAAGCACCCGATGCTCGCCGCCCTGAAGCTCTGGGCGGCGGCGCACCTGATGTCCAATGGCGACCTCGCCAGCATCATCCTGTTCGGCTCGTTCCTAGCCTACGGGGTCGTGGACCGCATCGCGCTCAAGCGCGCCGCCCGCGGCGTGGTCCGTGCGCCGCAGAAGGCGAGCTGGGGCGCCGACGTCATGGCGGTGGTGATCGGCACGGCAGCCTATCTTCTGTTCGGGATATACCTGCACCCACTCCTGATCGGAGTGCCCGCGATCAGCATGTAGACCGCGCCCAAACCGTTTGCGGGGGCGGAGTCGCGTCGCTATGGTGCCGCCGCACCCGACAGGGGGCGCCGCAGGACGAGCGACTGGACCGAATGGCCGATATTTTCACCGAAGTTCAGGAGGACCTCCGCCGGGAGCGTCTCAAGCAGCTGTGGGATCGGTACGGTGCCCTGCTGATCGCGCTCGCCCTTTTGCTCGTGATCGGCATCGGCGCCTGGCGGGGCTACGAGTATTATCAGGCGCGCGAGGCCGAGCAGGCCGGCGACCGCTACGAGGCCGCCTCGAGGCTCGCCGAGGACGGCAAGAGCGACGAGGCCCGCGCGGCCTTCGCGTCGCTCGGCGCCGACGGGCCGGCCGGCTACGCGGTCCTGTCGAAGCTCCGCGAGGCGGACGAGGTCGCGAAGTCCGATCAGGCGGGCGCGCTGAAGCTGTACGAGGAAATCGCGAACGGGACCGGCGACGAGATGCTGCGCGACGCCGCGCGTATCCGCGGCGCCTATATCGCGGCCGACATCGGCACGCTCGACGATGTCCGCCGCCTTGCGGAACGGCTTGCCGCCGGTGGCCCCTGGAGCGCGCTGGCGCGCGAGGCGCTGGGTCTGGCGGCGTACAAGGCCGGCAG
>NZ_JBJKEX010000325.1:0-3438 GCF_045505405.1 Hansschlegelia beijingensis
GGGGCGCGACCTGCCGGGCGGCGCCACGCGCGCGACGCTGTTCCTTCCTGGCGGCGCGGGCGGCCCGGCCTTCCTGATGTTGCAGAACTATCGGGTCATCAAGCGCTACAACAACGCCGACGCCTACGCGATGGCGGTCGGCCATCTGTCCGACCGCATCCGCGGGGGAGGGCCGTTCGTCACCCAATGGCTGAACCATGACCGCCCGCTCGACGAGCCGAGCCGGATGGATCCGTCCCTCGCGGCGCACGACCGCGAAGCCGAGCGGCAGCGGCGTGTGGGCGACGTCCCCGCCGCGGATGTTGAACAGCCAGGCGAGGCAGTGCGCGTCGGTGACGAGCAGCGCGTCGGCCTTCACCCTGGCGAGCTCGCTCTGGACCCGCGCGATCTTCGCCGCGGCGCCTTCGCCGGCGAACGCGTCGTCATGCGGGGCGACCGGCGCGAGGGGCGGGGCCGGGCGGTCGGTCCACAGCCGGTCGAGCGGATTGTCCCGGACCGCGACCAGCTCGATCTCCGCCGCCTTCGCCGCGGCCTCGAAGCGCTCGAAGCCGTCCACGGTGTGCAGCCGCGGGTCGTAGCCGATCTTCTGGCCGGGCGCGGCGTTCTGCTTCAGCCATTCGGACGGCGCAAGCTCCGCGACGTTGACGATCACGAAGGCCTTCTGGTCGACCTGAGAGCGGGCCTGAACCGTGTAGCGACCATCGACGAAAAGCGCCGCTTTGTCAGTGAGTACGATGACGACGCCAAAGGAGCCTGTGAAGCCGGTCAGCCAGGCCAGCCGCTCCGCCGAGGGTGGCAGGTACTCGTTCTGGTGCTCGTCCGCGCGCGGCAGCAGGAAGCCGTCGAGGCCATCCGCCGCCAGCGCCTCGCGCAGCGCCGCGAGCCGCGCCGCCCCCTGGCCGGGATCGGCGGTCTCCTCGAACGTCTGGAACCGGGCTTCGAACATGGGCGCTCCTCCAGGCCGGACGGCTTTGTAGGCCAGCGCGGCCGAAGGCGCATCTGCGTCAGCGTCGCGTCAATGGTCCATCATCAGGGGCGTCTTGCTGTCCGCCAGCATGCTCTGCGTGACGCCGCCGAACAGCCATTCCACCAGCGACGACCGCGCGAAGGCGCCCATGACGATGAGGTCGGCGTGGGAGAGCCCGGCCTGCTCCCTGAGACTCTCGCCGATGTCGCGGCCTGCAGGGAGCTCCTTGACGACGGCGTTCACGCCGTGCCTGCCGAGGGCGACCGCGATGTCCGCCCCGGGCGCGCTCCGCGTCAGGTCCTTCTCGCCGAGATAGCAGACGATCTCGACCAACTCGGCGGCGCGCAGGAAGGGCATGGCGGCGGAGACGGCCCTCGCGGCGGGCTCGCTTCCGTCCCAGGCCACGATGATCCGCCGGCACCTGAACTCGCGAAAGCCCTTCGGGACCACGATGCTCGGCCGGCCGCTCGCGAAGATCAGCTTCCGCAGCAGGCCGCCGTCGATCGTGATGACGCTCGGATCCGCGTCCAGAACGATCAGGTCGCTGACGCGCGCCTCGGCCAGGATGCGGTCACGAAGCTCGGCATAGGAGAGCTGCGGCGCTTCGACGACGCAGGTGACGCCCGCGAGCGCCGCAGCGCGGCGCGTCTCTTCCGCCACCCGCTCGGTGAGCTGGCGGAGCCGGGCGTTCTCCTCGGCGACAAGCTGCCCGACGATCGCCGAACTGCGGGAATGCGGGACGTTGAGCGGCACCGAGCCCGAGTGAATCACGAGCCGGGCGTCCGCCTGGGCGGCGAGCGACAGGCCGTAGGTCAAAGCCGATGAGCGCTCGCCCTCTCCCTCCTCGGTCGCGACGACGAGGATGTTCTTGATGTTGTCGATCTGAGGCATGCGTCCCTCTTCCAGCAGGTGGAGGCGAGACTTGCGGCCCGGCTTCGTTCAGAGCGGAATGATCTGGATCAATTCGTCCGATCACGCTTCCGTGGCTGCGGCCAGCACCAGGGTGGACCAGCCCTCGAGTTGACGCGACGCCACGACCTCGAGCCCCTGCGCCGCATAGGCCGCCGCCACCCGTTCGGCTTCGTGGTTCATCAGACCCGACAGGACCACCCGGCCGCCTGCAGCGAGGTTGCGTTTCACGTCGGGGGCGAGTTCGACCAGCGGCCCGGCGAGGATGTTGGCGACGATCAGGTCGAAGGGGCCGCGCTCGGCGAACGCCGGATGGTCGAAGCCCGTGGCGTGGATCGAGTCGACATACTCGCCCGCGCCGTTGGCTTCGGCGTTCTCCTGCGCGATCTGCGCCGAGACCTCGTCGATGTCGGTCGCGAGCACCGGGGACTTCTGGGCGAGGGCGATCGCGATCGCCAGCACGCCGGTGCCGGAGCCGAGGTCCAGCACGCGCTCGAAACGGCGCTCCGTCAGAAGCTCGTCGATCGCCAGCAGGCAGCCGCGGGTGGTGCCGTGATGGCCGGTGCCGAAGGCGAGCGCGGCCTCGATCTCGATGCCGATGACGTCTGCGGGGATCTTGTCGCGATCGTGCGAGCCGTGGACCACGAAACGGCCGGCCGGCACGGGGTTCAGCCCCGCGAGGCTCTTCGCCACCCAGTCCGCCTCGTCGATCGCGCCTTCCTCGACCCGCAGGCCTGCGCTCTCCGGGCCCAGCGCCTCGCGCATCGCCTGGGCGAGCTCAGCGCTCGACAGCTCCGGCGAACCGTAGACCTCGACGTTCCAGGCGTTGGGACCGGTCTCGAACGCTGAGACCGAGACTTCGCCGAACGGGAACGCGTCGTCGAGCATGTAGGCGACGCGCTTTGCGGTGGCCTCGTCGAGCGCGAGGCGGATCATAGGGGTTTGCATGTGAGCCTCAGCGGCCGCTGTAGGGATCAGGATCGAGCCGATATGCGATCGTCAGGAGTTCGTTCAATGACGGCCCGGCCATCAGAGTGGATGGTTCATGTCTCGAGATGTGTTCAATGAGCACAGAGGTCAGAGTATCGACGGAGTTAACCCGGGGAATTTTCTTCTCAATTCTCACTTCAGTCAGATCAGCGGCGATGACGGCTAATTCATCGCCTGACGCGTCCCAGAGATGAAGTTGTTTATCCGCAACATCGCAAATCTCCAACGAGCGGACAGCGGTTTCAATTGAGGCATAAACCCGCACGTCACCAGCTCGCTTGCGCGACGGCGAGTCGTTGATGACTATCGCCTCTCGCATCTAGCGGCCTCCTCAGGCCGCCTTCACGAAGCCGTCCAGCACGCGCTTCTCGCCGGCCTTGTCGAACGAGACGGTGAGCTTGTTGCCGTCGACCTCGACCACTGTCCCGTTGCCGAACTTCTGGTGGAACACGCGCGCGCCTCGCTTGAAGCCGGCGGACTTCGCGCTCGACGAGGCGACCAGCTCGCCCTCGATGGTCATCGGACCGCCTCGCCGGGCCCTGGCGCGCGACGCGGCGGCCCGATGACCATCG
>NZ_JBJKEX010000326.1:0-3434 GCF_045505405.1 Hansschlegelia beijingensis
GCCGCAGCCCGAGCGCCGCGTCGCCGATCGTGCCGGTGACGTAGAGCCGCTGCCCGGGCGCCCCGCCGCTGCGCCTCGGCACATGACCTTCCTGCGCGTGCCCGAGAGCGGTGACGGACACCCAGAGCGGCCCCGGGGTCCGGACCGTATCCCCGCCCAGAAGGCTGACCCCGAACTCTTCCTGATCGGCCGCGAGGCCGTCGACGAAGCCCTCCAGCCAGTCCGGCGTCCAGTCCTGAGGCAGCGCCAGCGTCACCAGATAGCCGGCGGGCGCAGCCCCTTTGGCGGCGATGTCCGAGAGATTAACCCGAAGCGCCTTGCGGGCGATCGCGTCCGGCGGGTCGTCCGGAAAGAAGTGAACCCCCGCCACGATGGCGTCGGTCGTGACGACCAGTTCCCGCCCCCCGTCGGCGGGCACCGTGGCCGCGTCGTCCAGCAGCAGAGCCGCTCCCGGCGCCGTCGCGAGCGGACGGAAGAACCTGGCGATCAGTCCGGCCTCGTCCGGGCGACCGACCGTCATCCGGGCCTCACGCGAGCGCCCGCCGGGCGCCGTACACCACCTCGGCGCGTTGCTCGAACGCCTCGGCGTAGCGCCGGAAGACGCGATCGAACACGGATCCGACGAGCATGCCCAGGGTGCGGCTGCGCAGTTCCCAGTCGATGAAGAACTGCACCTCGCAGCCGCCATTCTCGAGCGGCCGGAAGGTCCAGCGGTTCTCGAGGTGGCTGAACGGGCCGTCGAGATACTCGACGAGAATGGTGCTCGCCTCACGATCGAGGGTGACGCGGCTCGTGAACGTCTCGCGGATGATCTTGTAGGCGATCGTCATGTCCGCGACGAACACGGGTCGATGGTCGCGCTCCTCCCGGCGTCGGATCCGGAGCGCTTCGCAGAGCGGCAGGAACAGCGGATACTTCTCGACGTCCGCCACGAGATCGAACATCTCGTCGGCGGTGTGGGGCACGCGTCGGGTTGTGCGAAAGGTCGGCATCAGGCTCGCTGAAGGAACGTCGAATTTGGAACTATAGCGGAGGCGCCGTGCGTGGCGAAGGGCGACGGCCGCCGCCCGCCGGCGCTCTGCCCCAGGCCAGGCTCGGCGTCAGGGGATCAGGATCGTCGAGCCCGTGGTCGCCCTGCCCTCCATGGCCCTATGGGCCTCCGCCGCCTCCGCGAGAGGGAAGCGCTGGCCGATGTCGATCGAGACCACGCCCGATGCGATGACGTCGAACAGGTCCTCGGCCGTCGCGAGCAGTTCCGGGCGGGTCGCGATGTAGTGGAACAGGCTGGCGCGCGTCGCGTAGAGCGAGCCCTTCTGTCCGAGCATTCCGATCGGAAACGGCTCGATCTGGCCGGAAGACTGGCCGAAGCTCACCCAGAGCCCGCGATGCTTCAGACAATCCAGCGAGCCCGGAAACGCGTCCTTGCCGACGGAATCGTACACGACGTCGACGCCCTTGCCGCCGGTGATCTCCCGGACGCGATCGACGAAGCTCTCCGTCCGGTAGTCGATGACGTGGGCGCAGCCCTTGGTCTTGGCGAGCGCGACCTTCTCCGGTCCGCCGGCGGTGCCGATCACGGTCGCGCCGAGATGAGCCGCCCACTGGCAGGCGATCTGCCCCACTCCGCCCGCCGCCGCGTGGAACAGGATCACATGCTCCGGCCCGACCCTGAAGGTGCGGCGCAGCAGGTATTGCGCGGTCATGCCCTTGAGCATCGCGGCGGCTGCGATCTCGTCGCTGACGCCGGCGGGGATCTTCACGAGCCTGTCGGCGGGCAGCACGCGCTCGGTCGCGTAGGCGCCGAGCGGGCCGCCCGCATAGGCCACGCGGTCGCCGACGGCGATCTCCGTCACGCTCTCCCCGATCGCGGTGACGACGCCCGCGCCCTCGGAGCCCAGCGTGAGCGGCAGAGGCTGCGGATAGAGCCCGGTGCGATGATAGACGTCGAGGAAGTTGACGCCGATCGCGGTCTGCCGGATCGCGGCTTCGCCCTTGGCAGGCGCCGGAACCTCGACATCCTCGAAGCTCAGGACGTCGGCGCCGCCGGTCTGGCTGATGCGGATCGCCTTGGCCATGGCCGCTCCTACTTTCCGAGCGCGGTGACGAAGTTGCGGAAGGTCACGTCCGGCGCGCTGGTGTTGTGTCGGGAGAGCTCGATTCGGTCGAACCGGACCTCGCTCGCATTAGCTCCCTTAAACTCCATGATGGGCGCGTTGTAGAGTCCTGCCGTGGTCCGCCAGTTGATCCGGGCGGCGTCGGCGTTGGTCGGGGTCACGAACATCGAACGGATCGCGGCGAACGGCGCCGGCGGGCTGACCCTCGGCCCCTGGAGTAGCACGTCGAGCAGGACCCGTGAGCGGCCGACGCTGCTGACCTTCAACTCGGCCGATCCGCCGCGCGCGAAGGTCATCCGGAACAGCTTCGCCTTCGGATCGATCTCGAGCCGGGAGATGTCGACGATCGGGCGGTGCTGGGTCTCGACCGGGCCGACGAGGAAGGACGTGCCGTAGGCCGCGTCGGGGAAGCGCTCGGGCGGCAGCGGCTTCGCCCGCCAGTATCCATCGAACGGGTAGACGACGAGATACTCGATGAACTTGCCGTCGACCTTCTCGAACAGTTGCACGAGGTGCAGGTCGCTCTCGCCCTTGTCGCCGACCACGACCTCGGCGCCCTTGGCGCGCCAGGACTCGGCGTAGGTGTGCCCCACGACCCGCGTCTCGCCGTCGTCGTAAAGCGTGATCTGTTTGGGCGTGAACTTGTTCTTGGGATCGTCCTTCATCGCTTCGCAATTCGCGAAGTTCGGAGCGGTTTCGTCGGTCTGGAGATCGTTCAGGTAGACGGGCGCGCTGACATCGATCTGGAAGGCGCGCACCCGCTGATCGGTTAGCGTGTAGTAGACGTTGTCGAACTCGGCGCAGTCTGTGGGTTCGCTGAGGTTCTCCACCCAGGCTGTGCCGGGTTCGGCGTCAGCCGCCCGCACGCCGGCGCCCGGCAGGGCCGACGCCAAAACGAGCGCCGCCAGCAGCCCCCGCGATCTGTTCTTCATCGTTCGCCTCCGGTCAGCGCCGGCGGGCAGGCGGAGGAGTTCCGCGCAGGTCGGAAATCTTCACGCCAGCCATCCGGTCGCGACGCGTTCTAGCAAACACGTCGAGAATTTCGACCATCACCGAGCGCGCCGCTGCCGAGTGGATGCAGGCCCTCGGCGCACGGAGGCGAAGTCGTCGGGCGAGAAATCATCACGGCTGCCGCGACGACGACGCCGTAAGCGGCCCGCGCCGTCCCTGCTGCGCCTTCCTCCGGCGGGCGATCGGCCCTAAACCACCGGCTCGGATTGCAGCCGAAGGCGCAAGATATGGACGCGGATCACTCCGAAGTCGCGGTCGTGGGCGGTGGCCCCGCGGGGCTGCTGGCCGCGCTGCTGGCGGCGCGCGCCG
>NZ_JBJKEX010000327.1:0-3433 GCF_045505405.1 Hansschlegelia beijingensis
CGTCGGCCCTGAAGTCCGGCGGCTCAGGCCGCCGCGGCTGGGCCGACGAAGAGGCCTATGCGCCGACCGGCGTGCGCGCCGGCGCGTTCATCCTGCGGCCCTCGCTGGAGACAGCGGGCGGGTACGACACCAACCCGCTGCGCGATTCGGGAGGCGGCAAGAGCTCGCCCTTCTACCGCCTGCGCGGCGTCCTGGACGCCCAGTCGGACTGGGAACGTCACGAGGTGACCGTCAGGCTCGACGGGCAGATCCGCCGCTACACGGACCTGCCGTCGCCGGGCTACGAGCCCAATCTCAGCGCGGTCGTCGACGGGCGGTTCGACGTCACCCGGCAGACGCAGATCACGTCCCAGCTGCGCGCCTCGCTCACCACGCCCCGGCGCGGCGACCCCGACACGCCGACCAATATCGAGGGCGACGAGGTCGACAAGTCGATCGGGGCGACTTTGGGCGTGGCGCACGCCTTCAACCGGCTGAGCTTCAAGGTGGAGGGCCTCGTGGACCGCTACCTGTTCAACGACGCGAAGCTCCAGAACGGCGAGACGCTCGACAACTCCGACCGGATCTACAACGCCTATGAGATCAGGGCGCGCGGCGCCTACGAGCTCTCGCCGGCGCTGCAGCCCTTCGCGGAAGTCGCGGTCGACACGCGCGACTACGACAGGACCATCGGGGACGACGGCCGCAGGCTCGGCTCGAGCGGCTACGCGCTCCGCGGCGGCGCGCGCTTCGAGGCCACCCGTCTGATCACCGGCGAGGCCGCCATCGGCTACGGCCGGCAGACGCCCAAGGACAACGACCTCAAGCCGGTCGACGGTCTCATCTTCGACGCGGACGTGACCTGGACCGCGACGGCTCTCACCACGGTGCGGCTGAACGCCCAGACTTCGTTCCAGGAGACCACGCTCGACGGCGCGGGCGGCGTCCTGGAGCGCAGCGCCGGGATCGCGGTCGAGCACCGTCTCCGCCGCAACCTCATCATGACCGGCCGCGCCGATTACGTGCGGTCGAGCTATCGCGGGATCGGGCGGGTGGACGACGGGCTGACGCTGACCCTGGAAGGCGAGTACCGGCTGAACCGCACGCTTTCGATGATCGGCAGCTTCCAGCACGAGCGGCTCGACAGCAACCTGCCCGGCGAGGACTACAAAGCCTCGATCATCGAGTTCGGCATGAGGGTGCGGCGCTGACCCGCTGCGCGCGCATGGCGGTCATGCGCTGAGAAGCGCCGTTGGTTGACGCGCGTTAAGCATCGTTGCGGTAGCTAGAGGCCTCCTCTCGCTCCCGGCGCTTATCTTCATGTCAGTCACCGATCTCGGAGTCTCGGCGCGCGGCCGCGCGCTCGATCCGACCGCGCGCGGCGTCATCGCGATGGTCGTCGGCATGGCGTTCCAGGTGTCGAACGACGCCGTGGTCAAGCTGATCGCCGCGCGCCTTCCGGCCTCGGAGATCATGGCGCTGCGCGGCGTGATGGCGATCGTGCTGATGCTCGCCGTCATCCTGGCCGCCGGTCACGGGCCGCGACTGAAGACCCTCGCCAATCCGCTGGTCGTGCTGCGATCGGCGCTCGAGGCCGGCTGCTGTCTGCTCTACGTCACGGCCCTGTCCGGGCTGGGGCTCGCCGAGTTCACCAGCATCGTTCAGGCGACGCCGCTCATTCTCACCGCGATAGCCGTCGCGATCGGCTGGCAGAGCGTCGGGGCGCGGCGCTGGGCCGCTATCGGGGTCGGCTTCGTGGGCGTTCTGCTGGTCGCCAAGCCCTCGCCGAGCGGCGTGAACGCCTATGCGGCGCTCGCGCTTCTTTCGGCGGTCATCATGGCGGTGCGCGATCTGGTGACGCGCCGCATTCCCGGCCACGCGCCCTCGCTGGTGGTGACGCTCGGAGCCACCATCGCGGTGACCCTGCTGGGCGCCGCCGGCGGCGCTGCGCAGCCCGGCTCCTGGATCGCGCCGAACACCCGCGAGATCATCCTGCTCGTCGGCGTGGCGGCGCTCGTCTGCGCCTGCAACATGACGATCGTGCTCGCCTTCCGGCTCGGCGACATGGCCGTGGTCGGGCCGTTCCGCTACAGCGTCATCCTCGGTTCGCTGATCCTCGGATACGCCGTGTGGGGGGATCGGCCGGACGCGCTCGGCCTCGTAGGCGCGGCGCTGATCGTCGGCTCCGGCCTCTACGCGCTGCGGCGGGAGCGCGAGCGCGGCGAACCGACGACCGCCGCGGAGGGCGTCGCCGGTCCGGTCTGAGCGCGGTCAGAGAGCGAGCAGCGTCTCGAGCTCGGTGCGGAAGTCGCCGGCCATTTCGGGGCGGGCGAGCGCGTAGGCCACGTTCGCGGTCAGGAAGCCGATCTTGGAGCCGGTGTCGTAGACCTTGCCCGGGAAGTTGTAGCCCGAGAAAGGCTGCGTCTCGGTCAGCCGCAGCATCGAGTCCGTGAGCTGGATCTCGCCGCCGGCGCCCGCCTCCTGCCGGCTGAGCAGCTCGAAGATCTCCGGCTGCAGGATGTAGCGGCCCGAGATCGCGAGGTTCGACTCGGCCGTGCCGGGCTTGGGCTTCTCGACCATCGAGGTCATCCGGAAGCCCTTGCCGACCTTCTCGCCGGCGCCGACGATGCCGTACTGGTGCGTCTGGTCCTCAGGCACCTCGTAGACCGAGACGACGTTGCCGCCTCCGGCCTCCTCGTAGACGTCCATCATGTCTGCGAGGCAGCCGCGCGGCGACTGGTGCAGCATGTCGGGCAGCAGCAGCGCGAACGGCTCGTCGCCGACGATGTCGCGCGCGCACCATACGGCGTGGCCGAGGCCGAGCGGCTCCTGCTGGCGGGTGAAGCTGGTCTGGCCGGCCGCCGGGAGCATCTCCCTCAGCAGCTCGAGCTCCTTGGTCTTGCCGCGCCGCTCGAGGGTGGCGTCGAGCTCGAAATGCTTGTCGAAATGATCCTCGATCACGCTTTTGTTGCGTCCGGTCACGAAGATGAAATGCTCCACGCCGGCGGCTCTCGCCTCCTCGACCACATGCTGGATCGCTGGGCGGTCGACGATGGTCAGCATCTCCTTGGGAACAGCCTTGGTGGCGGGCAGGAAGCGCGTGCCGAGACCGGCGACAGGGAACACGGCTTTGCGGATCTTGCGGGACATGAGGGCTCCAGGAGGGGGCAGCAGCCGCAGATTGGCCGCGGTCGGCGTGTAGATTTGTGTCGTTCGGGCGGTCCGTAAAGGGCGGGACGCGCGATCGACGTATCAAAGCGGGATTGGAACGCGGTTAACGGAATGCAAACTCTGACGCGTATCCTCAGCGGAGCATTCAGAGCAGCGACGTCGCCCCGACGGGCAGGGCGCGTCGCGGGAGAATACGCCATGACGAACGGAACTCGCGCGCGCCTGATGCGCGCCTTCGCCGCGACGGCCCTGGGCCTGGCCGCAGCGCTGGCGGTCGCGCCGG
>NZ_JBJKEX010000328.1:0-3426 GCF_045505405.1 Hansschlegelia beijingensis
GGTGCGCGGCCAGCTGGCGCGCCCGTTCGATGACGACGCCGTGGTCGAAATCGAATGGGCCTGGCTCTCCGCCAGAGCGATCTTCTGCTCCGCGGCCCGGGTCCGGCGGGCGACGAAATCCTCGGCCTTGGCCTTGGCGTCGGCCGCATAGAACTCGGCGTCCTTGCGGGCGTTGGCGACGATCGCCTCGGCCTCGCGCTCGGCCTCCTCGCGCTTGCGCTTGTAGTCCGCCAGCAGGCGCTGGGCCTCCTCGCGGAGCGCCCGCGCCTCGTCGAGCTCGGCCTTGATCTTGGCCGAGCGGGCGTCGAGCGCGCCGAGGATCTTGGCCGGCGCGCCGACATAGACCAGCAAGCCGATGAAGATCAGGAAGGCGACGGCGACCCAGAGTTCTGCGCTGCCCATGATGATCTCCGTCAGGCTGCGAGCGAGGCGTCGACCGCCTGCTCGATCTCGGGCTGCGCAGGCGCCTTGCCGGTGAGCCGCTCGACGATCGCGGCGCCGGCCTCGACCGCGATGCCCCGAACGTTGGACAGGGCCGAAGTCTTGCTCTCGGCGATCTGCCGGTCGGCGTCGGCGAGCTTCGCGTTCAGCTCGGCCTCGAGCTGTTGGCGCTTCTCCTCGGCGTCCCGGGCGATCCGCTCATGCATCTCGCCGGCGATGCGGCCGGCCTCAGCGCGAGCGGCGGCGAGCGCCTTCTCGTAGGACTCGATCGCGGCGTCGGTCTCGTTCTTCAGCCGGTTGGCTTCGGCGAGATCGGACGCGATGCGATCGGCGCGGCCTTCCAGGATGTTGCTGACGCGCGGCAGCGCGACCGACTTCATCAGCCACAGCAGCAGCCCGAAGAAGATCGCGAGCCACAGCAGCTGGCCCGGGAAAGTGCCGGCGTCGAAGGGCGGGAAAGCCGGGTCGTGCCCCGCGCCGTGGGAGCCCGCCGTTTCCGTTCCGGCGAAAGTCGGCGTCGCCCCGTCGTGCGTCTGCTGGGCGAGCACGATCGTGTGGCCGCTTTGGCCCACGGTCTCGGTCATCGCGGTCTCCATAGGCTCGCGCGGGGCGGCGATCGCCCCGCGTCAAGCGTGTTCAGCTGATCAGACGGCGAACAGCAGGAGGAGCGCGACGAGCAGCGAGAAGATGCCGAGCGCTTCCGTCACCGCGAAGCCGAAGATCAGGCGGGCGAACTGGCCGTCGGCGGCCGACGGGTTGCGCAGCGCGCCGGCGAGGTAGCTGGAGAAGATGTTCGCGACGCCGACGGCGGCGCCGCCCATGCCGAGGGTGGCGAGACCGGCGCCGATGTACTTGGCGGCTTCAGCTTCCATGACGAGAACTCCGATGGGGAAGGTGGGTTTCTGGGCGAGGGCGCAGCGGGCCGATCAGTGGCCGGGGTGCAGCGCGTCGTTCAGGTACATGCAGGCGAGCAGCGTGAAGACGTAGGCCTGCAGGAAGGCGACGAGGAACTCGAGCGCGGTGATGCCGACCGCGAGCGCCAGCGGCAGCACGCCGATGGCGAGGCCGAGCGCTCCGAGGCTGCCCGAGAGCATGGTGACGAAGCCGGCGAACACCTTCAGCGTGATGTGGCCCGCCAGCATGTTGGCGAACAGACGGACGCTGAGGCTGATCGGCCGCGACAGGAAGGAGATCACCTCGATCACCACCACGAGCGGCAGGATCACGAGCGGGACGCCGTGCGGCACGAACAGCTTGAGGAAGGCCAGCCCGTGCTTGGCGAAGCCGTAGCCGATCACCGTCAGGATCACCGACAGCGCCAGCGCGAAGGTGACGATCAGCTGGCTCGCGACCGTGAACGTGTAGGGGATCATCCCGATCAGGTTCGAGATCAGGATGAACATGAACAGTGAGTAGACGAACGGGAAGAACCGCATGCCGTCGCGGCCGGACGTCTGGTGGATCGTCGTCGCGACGAACTCGTAGGAAAGCTCGGCGAGCGACTGCAGACGACCGGGAACCAGCGTGCGCGCGGAGGTGCCGAGAAGCAGGAAGCCCGTGATGGCGGCGACCGTCAGGCCCATATACAGGGCGGAATTCGTGAAGGCGAAGGTCCCGTCCCCGATGAGGGGGACGATCTGGAACTGGTGGATCGGATCACTCGCGCCGGCCATCGTCCCTTTGCCCTGTCCCGGCGCTGTCGCGCCGCCTCGTCGTAAGCCCGCCGCTGGCGGGACGCCTCGTCAGTCGACGCGCGGTCCGGGCGTCATGCCCGCCGCGCGCATCACGTTCAACACGCCGGCGACGAAGCCGAGCAGCAGGAACACGATCAGTCCCCAGGGCGATATGCCCAGGAACTGGTCGAAGCCCCAGCCGATCAGGCCGCCGGCCACAACCCCGGCGACGAACTCCGAGCTGAGCCGGAGCGCGTTCGCCACGCCGGCGCCCATGGACGCGCTGCGCCCCTTGGCTTCGGCCTCGGCCTTCGTGTCGGTCTCGGAGCGCTGCTTCAGCTGCCTGTCGAGCCGATCGAGTCGGCCGGCCAGGTCGCCTTCGCCGGCGGGATCTGGTTGATCCGGTTTTCCGTCAGAGCTTTGCGTCATTACGCGGCAGCCTCGCCGGACACCCGGAGCGGCCGACCCCCCCGAAAACCGCCGGCACCCTATTTTTTCGTCCTAACCCTGTCAAGGTTCCGCCGCAAAGATGTAAATCCCTGATCCACAACAGAAATCAGCTTCTGAGCCGGCGTTGTTCCCAGGGCTTTGTCTTCACCTCGGCGCGACTAGACGGCCTCGGCGAGCTCGGCCGCCGTCTGCAGATCGACCGACACGAGCTGGCTGACGCCGCGCTCCGCCATGGTGACGCCGAGCAGGCGGTCCATGCGCGCCATCGTGAGCGGATTGTGGGTGACGACCAGGAACCGGGTGGTCGTCGCGCGCGACATCTCTTCGAGCAGGCCGCAGAATCGGTCGACATTGGCGTCGTCGAGCGGCGCGTCGACCTCGTCGAGCACGCAGACCGGGGCGGGATTCGTCAGGAACACCGCGAACACCAGCGCGAGCGCCGTCAGCGCCTGTTCGCCGCCGGACAGCAGCGAGAGCGTCTGGGGCTTCTTGCCCGGCGGCCGCGCGATCACCTCGAGCCCCGCCTCGAGCGGATCGTCCGATTCGACCAGTTCGAGCTGCGCCTCGCCGCCCTCGAACAGCTTGGTGAACAGCTCGCGGAAATGCGCGTCGACCCGTTCGAAGGCGGCGAGCAGGCGGGTGCGGCCCTCCTGGTTCAGCGAACGGACCGCGGCCCGCAGGCGCGCGATCGCCTCGGTCAGGTCCGCCTGTTCGGCCGACAGAGTCTGGTGGCTCGCCTCGGCCTCGGCGAGATCCTCCTCGGCGCGCAGATTGACCGGCCCCAGACGCTCGCGCGCGGCGGTGGCGCGGGAGAGCCGCTCGTCGGCGGACTGGACCGTTTCGTGCGGCGTGGCCGCGAGAC
>NZ_JBJKEX010000329.1:0-3409 GCF_045505405.1 Hansschlegelia beijingensis
GACGAGATCCACGCGACGTCGGAGCGCGAGATCTTCGGCGATGAAGGCAACGACACGATCTTTGCGAACGACGCGTCTACATCGCGCGCGTGTTCGGCGACGCGCGGGCGGAGGAGGGGGCGGCGCTCGCCGCCCGCGCGCCGCTCGACCTGCGGGTCAACGCCCTGAAGGGCGACCGCGACAAGGCCCTGGAGGCGCTCGCGCACCTGAAGGCCGAGGCCACCCCGCTGTCGCCCTTCGGCGTCCGGATCCCGCTCACGGACGATGGCCGCGGTCCTCCGGTGCAGGCCGAGCCCGCCCATCTGAAGGGGCTCGTCGAGGTGCAGGACGAGGGTTCGCAGATCGCGGCGCTGCTGTGCGCGGCCGCGCCGGGCGAGCAGGTCATCGATCTTTGCGCCGGCGCCGGCGGCAAGACGCTGGCGCTCGCGGCCGGCATGCGCAATCGCGGCCAGCTCTACGCGCACGATTCGGACATCCGCCGGCTCGCGCCGTTGCACGACCGCGCGACGCGCGCAGGCGTGAAGAACCTTCAGATCAGATCGCCCCGCGGCGCGGCTGACGTGATGGAGGACCTCGAGGCGCGCGCCGATCTGGTGCTGGTCGATGCGCCCTGCACCGGCGCCGGCACCTGGCGGCGCAACCCCGACGCCAAATGGCGCATGCGCCCCAGCGCGCTCGATGTGCGGATCTCCGAGCAGGACGCCGCTCTCGACGACGGGGCGCGGCTGGTGAAGCCCGGCGGACGGCTCGTCTACGTGACCTGTTCGCTGCTCGCGGAAGAGAACGAGGACCGCGTCATGGCCTTTCTCGGCCGCCGCCCGGAGTTCGCCGCCGTTCCGGCCGCTGAGGCCGCGGTGGCCGCGGGCCTGCCCGATCTCGCCCGCTTCGCGCTTCCGTCGGGCGGGTCGATCCTGCTCAGCCCGCGGCGCTCCGGCACCGACGGCTTTTTCATCGCCGTGCTGAGGCGCACTTGACCGCCGGGCCGACCGGGCCATTTCGGCAATGGGTGGCGCAAGGCGGCGAGGCAAATGCGGGCGATCAGCGGAATTCTTCAGATCATCGGCCTGCTGGTCATCCTCGTGGCCGGCTACTGGGTCTGGTACGCGAACTGGGGGCCCAATCCGAACGACCGGATCGGAACCTCGATCGCGCCGTTGTTGCCGTCTCCCTTCCGGGACTGGGGCTGCGGCAAGCTGAACCAGCGTTTCACCACCGAGTCGCCGACAGTCTGCAGCCCGCCCGCCGCCGGAACCCCGCCGCCGGCCGCGCCCGGCGGTTCGGAAGAAGGCGGCGGCCGCCTCTAGCGGCGCCCGGCGTTTTTTCACTGCGGCTCCGCCGTTTGCGGCGTTGCGGCGCCGAGGCTGTTCGGAGTACGGACAGGCCATGACCGCCGCCAACTCCCACGACCGCATTCTCATCATCGATTTCGGGTCGCAGGTGACCCAGCTGATCGCCCGCCGCGTTCGCGAGGCGGGCGTCTACTGCGAGATCGTGCCCTTCAACCTCGCCGAGGAGGCCTTCAGGACCTTCGGGGCCAAGGGCGTGATCCTGTCCGGCGGCCCGGCCTCGGTGGCCGAAATCGGCACCCCTCGCGCTCCCCAGGCCGTGTTCGAATCCGGCGTGCCGGTGCTCGGCATCTGCTACGGCCAGATGACCATGGCCGAGCAGCTCGGCGGAACGGTCGAGAGCGGGCACCATCGCGAGTTCGGCCGCGCCGACCTGCACGTGGTCGCGCCGTCGCAGCTCTTCACGGGCGTCTGGGAGGACAAGAGCCGCAACCAGGTGTGGATGAGCCATGGCGACCGCATCACGCGGATGCCGCCCGGCTTCCGTATCGTCGGCGTCTCCGAGAACGCGCCGTTCGCGGCGATCGCCGACGAGACCCGGCGCTACTACGGCCTGATGTTCCATCCCGAGGTCGTGCACACGCCGGAAGGCGGCAAGCTGCTGACCAATTTCGTGCGCCACATCTGCGGCTGCTCCGGCGACTGGTCGATGGCGGCCTATCGCGAGGAGGCGATCGCCAAGATCCGCGCGCAGGTCGGCGACGGACGGGTGATCTGCGGCCTGTCGGGCGGCGTCGACTCCGCGGTCGCAGCCGTGCTGATCCACGAGGCGATCGGCGACCAGCTCACCTGCGTGTTCGTCGACCACGGTCTGATGCGCAAGGACGAGGCGCGCCAGGTCGTCGACCTGTTCCGGGGCCACTACAACATCCCGCTGGTGCATGTGGACGCGAGCGACATGTTCCTCGCCGCGCTGCAGGGGGTCGAGGATCCCGAGGCCAAGCGCAAGGTCATCGGGCGGCTGTTCATCGACGTGTTTGACGACGAGGCGCAGAAGGTCGGCGGCGCCGACTTCCTGGCGCAGGGCACGCTTTACCCCGACGTCATCGAAAGCGTGTCCTTCTCGGGCGGTCCCTCCGTCACGATCAAGTCGCACCACAATGTCGGGGGCCTGCCCGAGCGCATGAACATGAAGCTCGTCGAGCCGCTGCGCGAGCTGTTCAAGGACGAGGTGCGCGCGCTCGGCCGGGAGCTCGGCCTGCCCGAAGCCTTCGTCGGGCGCCATCCATTCCCCGGCCCCGGTCTGGCGATCCGCTGCCCGGGCGAGGTCACGCGCGAGAAGCTCGACGTGCTGCGCCAGGCGGACGCCATCTATCTCGACGAGATCCGCAAGGCCGGCCTCTACGACGCCATCTGGCAGGCCTTCGCGGTTCTGCTCCCGGTCCGCACCGTCGGCGTGATGGGCGACGGCCGCACCTATGAGAACGTGCTGGCGCTTCGCGCCGTGACCTCCGTCGACGGCATGACGGCCGACTTCTATCCCTTCGACATGAACTTCCTCGGCCGCGCCGCCACCCGCATCATCAACGAGGTGAGGGGCGTCAACCGCGTCGTCTACGACGTGACCTCGAAGCCCCCCGGCACGATCGAATGGGAGTAAGGCCGCAGGGCCTCTTCATCGGGACTGCGGGGTGGAGCATTCCGTCCCGGCACGCTGCGGCCGCGCCGGGCGACGGAAGCCACCTCGACCGTTACTCCCGCGTGTTCGACGCGGTCGAGATCAATTCGTCCTTTCACCGCTCCCATCAGCGCAAGACCTACGAGCGCTGGGCGGACGCGACGCCGGACGGCTTCCGCTTCGCGGCCAAGGTCCCGAAGGCTATCACGCATGAACGGTCGCTCGCCGACTGCGGTCTGCTGATCGACGCCTTCGCGCACGAGGTCGGCGGCCTTGGCGACAAGCTCGCCGCCGTGCTGGTTCAACTGCCGGCCTCGGCAGCGCCGGACTTCGCGTCCGCCCAGCGCTCGTAGGTCTTGCGCTGATGGGAGCGGTGAAAGGACGAATTGATCTCGACCGCGTCGAACACGCGGGAGTAACGGTCGAGGTGGCTTCCGTCGCCCGG
>NZ_JBJKEX010000032.1:0-18186 GCF_045505405.1 Hansschlegelia beijingensis
GTGTTCCGTGCCCTGAGGGCGGTCGCCGCGCCGACGACGGACGCCGCGGCGGCCGCCCTCAGGGCACGGAACACCGGTCCCGTCACCCCGCCACGACGGTCTTCAGGTCGATGCCAAGCAGATGGCGCACGACCGGAGCCTCGGGCCCGACATGGAAGCGCCGGGTCGCCTGCTGCAAGTCCGCGTCGGCATTGGAGACGCGCTTGTGCTGGCGAAGGTGCTCGGCCCAGCTTTCGACCAGGAACCACTCGACGATCTTTTCCGGATCCTCGGCGTCCTCCGTCACGCCGCAGGCATAGGCGCCGTCGCGCCGCCGTTCGCCGGCGAGCCTCGCCATGGCCTCGAGGAAGCCGGTCCGATCCTCCCGGCGCACGCGGTATTCGATCTGGATCAGCACCGGGCCGCGGTCGTGCTCCACGGGGGCGGCCGTCAAAGGCTCCGGCCAATGGTTCGAGGGCGTGAGGTCCGTCTCGCCCTTCGGCAGCACGCGGCGACGCAGCAGGAGGCCTGCGGCGGCGAGGCACGCGGCCGCGACCAGCAGGGTCGACGCGACGCCGAGGCGATAGGCGACCAGACCCCACAGGAGGCTGCCGCCCGTCATCGCGCCGTTGAAGACTGTGAGATAGACGGCGAGCCCGCGCCCCCGCACCCAGTTCGGCAGGATCGCCTGGGCGGCGCCGTTCAGCGTCGTCAGCGCGACGATCCAGGCGACGCCGAGCAGCAGGAGGCCGGCGAGCGCGACGGGCTTCGGGGGCGCGAAGGAGAGGCCGGCCATCACCAGGGCCGCGACGATCGCGGCGAACAGCAGCAGCCCGTCGGTCCCGAGCCGGGTCCGCAAGCTCGGCATCACCAGGGCGCCGAGGATGGCGCCGAGCCCGACCGCGCCGAGCAGCAGGCCGTAGAAGCTCGCGTCGCCTCCGAGCAGGCTGCGTGCGACCAGCGGCAGAAGGGCCCAGACGGCGCTGGCGCACGCGAAGAAGACGCCCGCGTGGAACAGCACGCGATGAAGCTCGCGGCTCGCCTTGGCGTAGCGGAGCCCCGCCCGGAAGGCGCCCGGGAAGCGCTCGGCGAGGACGTCGTCGGCCGCCTTCGGCCGCGGCCACCAGAGGAGTGCGGCGATCACCAGCACGTAGGATGCGACGTCGACGCCATAGGTCGCGGCAGCGCCCGCGACGCCGAGCAGAACGCCGCCCGCCGCCGGACCGATCGAGCGTGCGATGTTGATGCCGAGCGAGTTCAGCGCCACGGCGTCGCGGAGCTCTCCCCGCGGCACGAGCTCGGGCACGATCGACTGCCAGGTCGGCCCCATCAGGGCCGCGCCGACGCCGCCCACGAAGGTGAGCGCGACCAGCGAATAGACCGTGAGGCCCCCCGAAGCCGCAAGGAGCGCGAGCGTAAGGCTGGTCGTCCCGAGCAGCACCTGGATGGCGATCAATAGCTTCCGGCGGTCGATGATGTCGGAAAGGACGCCCGCAGGAATCGCCAGCAGGAAGATCGGGAGCGTCGCGGCCGCCTGGACCAGCGAGACCGCGACGGGAGAGGCGGCGAGGTCGGTCACGAGCCAGGCGCTCGCGACGTCGCGCATGAAGGATCCGATATTGCCGACGACCGTGGCGACCCACAGCACGACGAAGACTGGCCGGCGAAGCGGAGCGAAGGCGTTCTGGGCGGCTTGGGTCATGGCGGTCTCGTTCCGCGTGTTCGACTGGCCGTCGTCTCCCGGCTTGCCCGGAAGAGGACGGCCAGTTCATCGGACGCCGCGTGACGGTGGTCCGAACGCCGCCGCACAGGCGAGGGCGTGACAGTGAGGACGGCGGGCTATCAGGACTTCACGAAGGCCAGGAGGTCCGCGTTGAGGACATCCGCGTTGACGGTGAGCATGCCGTGCGAGAGGCCCGGATAGGTCTTCAGGGTCCCGTTCTTCAGCAGCTTCACCGACAGTCGCGCCGAGGCGTCGATCGGCACGATCTGGTCGTCCTCGCCGTGCAGCACCAGCGTCGGGACCGAGATCGCCTTGAGGTCCTCGGTCTGGTCGGTCTCCGAGAACGCCTTGATGCCGTCGTAGTGCGCCTTGGCGGAGCCCGTCATGCCCTGCCGCCACCAGTTCTGGATCACCCCCTCGTCGACCTTCGCGTCCGGCCGGTTGAAGCCGTAGAACGGGCCGGCCGGAAGGTCGCGGAAGAACTGGGCGCGGTTCGCCGCGGTGGCGGCGCGCAAGCCGTCGAACACCTCGACCGGCAGACCGCCGGGGTTCGCCTCGGTCTTCAGCATGATCGGCGGCACCGCGCTGACCAGCACCGCCTTGGCGACGCGGCCCTGCGGCTCGCCGTATCTGGCGACATAGCGCGCGACCTCGCCGCCCCCGGTCGAATGGCCGATGTGGATCGAATTCTTCAGGTCGAGATGCTCGGCCACCGCCGAGGCGTCGGCGGCGTAGTGGTCCATGTCGTGGCCGTCCCAGACCTGCGTGGAGCGGCCGTGGCCCCGGCGGTCATGCGCGATGACGCGATAGCCCTTCGACAGGAAGAACAGAAGCTGCGCGTCCCAGTCGTCAGATGACAACGGCCAGCCATGGTGGAACATGATCGGTTGCGCGTCTTTCGGACCCAAATCCTTGTAAAAGATGTCGACCCCGTCTTTGGTCTGCACGAATGCGCTGGTCATAATGTGTCCTCCATGAGGGCGGGTGGCCGACGAAATCTTTGTGCCTGCGGCTACGGCAGTAAAGGAGACGAGTGCTGCGGAGCGTAAGTCGTGATCGGAGCCGCTCGTTTCACACCGCCCAGCACGCGCAGCCGAGCGCGCCCCAGAATGTCTTGAGGTCGCCGACAGGCAGCCGGCCCGACGCGGCGCGGGCATGGTCGTGGCCGTGTACGCCGCAGGCGGTGGCGCAGCCGCAGGCGACCGACTGGAGGCGAAGCGCCGTGTCCTTCCTGGCCTCCGCCTTCCAGGCGCCGTAGCCGCCATAGGCGCGCACCGGCGACCAGTCCGGCATGGCCGGAGGAACCTCGGTCTCGTCGAGCTTCGCGAAGTCCTCCTTGGCGAAAACAACCTTGCCGCCGACCACCGTGAGGTCGGAGGTGATCGCCGAAATCTCGTCGGGCGCGCAGGCGAAGTAGTCCCGGTCGGGCACGATGAAATCGGCCAGCATGCCGGGCGCGATGCGGCCCTTCTTGCCCTCCTCGTTCGAGAACCAGGTGACGTTCTCGGTCCACATCCTGAGCGCCGTCTCGCGGTCGAGGAGGCTTCGGGCGGCATAGAGCTTCAGTCCGCCGACGGTGCGGCCGGTGGCGAGCCAGGACAGCGAGACCCACGGATTGTAGGAGGCGACGCGGGTGGCGTCGGTCCCGGCCGAGACCTTCACGCCCTTGTCCAGCATCCGCGCGAAGGGCGGCGTTTCCTCCGCGGCGTCGGCCCCGTAGCGCTCGACGAAGTATTCGCCCTGATAGGCCATGCGGTGCTGCACCGCGACGCCGCCGCCGAGCGCCGCGACCCGGTCGATCGAGCGCTCCGAGATGGTCTCGGCGTGGTCGAAGAACCAGTTCAGGCCCTTCAGCGGGATCTCCTGGTCGACCTTCTCGAACACGTCGAGCGCACGCGAGATCGTCTCGTCATAGGTCGCGTGCATCCGCCACGGCCAGCGGTTCTCGGCCAGCACCCGGACCACGCCTTCGAGGTCGCCCTCCATCTCGGCCGGCATTTCGGGCCGCGGCTCGCGGAAATCCTCGAAATCGGCGGCCGAGAAGACCAGCATCTCGCCCGCGCCGTTGTGACGGAAGTAATCGTCGCCCTGGCGGTACTTGGACGTCCTGGTCCAGTTGAGGAAATCCTCCTTCTCCTGCTTCGCCTTCTGGGTGAAGAGGTTGTAGGCGAGCCGGATGGTGAGCTGGCCTTCGTCGGCGAGCTTCTGGATGACCACGTAGTCGTCCGGATAGTTCTGGAAGCCCCCGCCCGCGTCGATCGCGCCCGTGACGCCGAGGCGGTTCAGGTCGCGCATGAAGTGGCGCGTGGAGTTGACCTGATACTCGAGCGGCAGCTTCGGACCCTTGGACAGCGTCGAATAGAGGATGCCGGCGTTGGGTTTTGCGAGCAGCAGGCCGGTCGGCTCGCCCTTGGCGTCGCGGGTGATCTCGCCGCCCGGCGGGTTCGGCGTGTCCTTGCCGTAGCCCACCGCCCTCAGCGCCGCGCCGTTCAGCAGCGCGCGGTCATAGAGGTGGAGGATGAACACGGGGGTCTCCGGCGCGACCTGATTGAGCTCCTCGATGGTCGGCAGGCGCTTTTCCGCGAACTGGTTTTCGGTGAAGCCGCCCACGACCCGCACCCATTGCGGCGGCGGGGTGACGGCGACCTGCGCGCGCAGCATGTCCATCGCGTCCTTCAACGACGGCACGCCGTCCCAGCGCAGCTCCATGTTGAAGTTGAGCCCGCCGCGGATGATGTGGAGGTGGTTGTCGATCAGGCCCGGCAACACACTCCGGCCCTTGAGGTCGACGATCTTCGTGTCGGGCCCGCGATGGGCCATGACCTCGCTCTCGCGGCCGACCGCAAGGAAGCGTCCGTCCTTGATCGCGAACGCTTCAGCGGTCGGCGCCGAACGGTCGAGCGTCGTCACCAGGGCGTTGATCAGGATGAGGTCTGCGGTCGTCGCGTCGATCATTTTCGTCCCTTCGGCGGGCGCGGCTCGGGCCGGCGAGATGAGGCCTGCGGCGAGTGCGGCGGCGGCCGCGCCGAAGCTCGCTTCGCGGCGCGTCGGGCTCATGGGCGTGTCTCCCGTTCAAACGGAAATGCGAGGGTCCACGAGGGCGCGGCCGTTAGCGGCGCGCGCCCTCGCGGTCGTCAGGACGAGGCGCCGCTGCCGAGGACGGCGCGGAACGTGATCTCGACGAGCTGTTCGGGCTTGGCGAGCCGCGGCGTGCCGACCAGCGTGCTGGCGCAGCGCGGCATGTCGGTCCGGTAGACTTCTTTTCTGACCTTGGGCGCGGTCGCGAAGGCCGCGTCCATGTCGAGGACGAAAAGCGTCTCCTCGACGACGTCGTCGAAGCTCGCTCCGAACCGCTCCAGCAGACGCCCCGCATTCTCGTAGGTCTGGCGGATCTGCTGCTCCATGCCCGAGACGTCGATGAGCTTGCCGGCGTCGTCGAGCCTCGCGGGCCCAACGATCCGGCCCTCGTCGTCATGGCCGAGCTGCCCCGCAAGGTAGATCGTGTCCCGATACTGGACCGCCTGATAGTATCCGAAGATCTTTTCCCAGGGCGCTCCGAGGTTTTCGAGCCGCTTCACGCTCGCGTCGCCGCGATCGGTCATGATCGTCCTCCCGAGTTGACAGTGGTCGTGCCGCGCGGTCGGGGCGGGGCTCTAGTGGCCGCCTTCGGACGCGCCGAACATGGTCTTGGCGTAGACGATCCCGAGCCCGTAGGCGCCGCCGTACTTCTTCGCCACGCCGGTGGTGAAGTCGTAGGTCTCGGCGCGGGCCCAGTCGCGCTGGAGCTCGAGGATGTACTGGAGCGAGGTCATCGGGCGGACGCCCGCTTGGATCATGCGCTCCATGGCGCGCTCATGCGCCTCGTCGGAGACGTCGCCGCAGGCGTCGGCGATGACGTAGGCCTCGAAGCCCTGGTCGATCGCCGAAAGCGTCGGGCCCACGATGCAGACCGACGTCCAGAGGCCCGCGAACACCAGCCGCTTCCTGCCGATCCGGTTGACCTCGTCGATGACGGCCGCGTCCTCCCAGGTGTTCATCGAGGTGCGGTCGAGCAGCTTCTGCCCAGGAAACGCGTCGGTGATTTCTGAGAACATCGGGCCCGAGAAGCTTTTCTCGGCGACCGTGGTCAGAATGGTGGGCACGCCGAAGCCCTTGGCCGCATGGCTGATAAGAGCGGCGTTGTTGCGCAACTCGATGGCGTCGATCGACTTGGTCGCGAACGACATCTGCGACTGAAAGTCGATCAGGATGAGCGCGTGGTTCGCCGGCGAGATGAGATTGGAGCCGGGCGTCGGGGTGGCGGTGACGGTCATAGTCAGCTCCATGTCTGGCTGAGTGGTGGCGGTCGCGCTCAGCGGAGCGGCCCGCTTTGAGCGGCGGCGATGCAGGCGGTGAGGTCGCCGGGAGAAATCGGCTTTGTCAGATAGGAGAATATTCCGGCGGCGAGCGCCTGCCGGCGCCCGGCTTCGGTCGGATAGGCGGTCATAAGCGCCATCGGGATCGACGCGCCGACAGCGAGGAGGCGGCGGCGAAGATCGAGCCCGGTGATTTCCGGCATGCGCTGATCCGCAATCAAGAGACCTGTTCTCCCGAGTTCATCCGAGGCGAGAAATTCCGCGGCGCTCGCGAAGCCGACGGCGTCGTGGCCCATCGAACGGAGCAGTCCCGTCACGGCGGCGCGCGAGGCGCCGTCGTCGTCCACGACAGAAATCAGCAAAGCCACGCGGTCGCGCCTCGATGGGCCCGATCCTTTCCGCGACGGCGGATCCGATCGAACGTGCGCGGATGAAAGCCGGCGAAAGAGTTGGCTTCAATTATACGGTGGCGCCGACGATCTAACCCCGGCTCGGCGCCCTCGGGATGGTCAGCTGGCCGCAGGCCGGTTCGGATCAGCCAACAGGCGGTCCCAGAACCGCACGAGGTCGGGGAGGGTGGTCGCCTGCATCTTCCGCATGATGTGACCACGATGAACCTTCACCGTGATCTCGCTCAGTTCGAGCTCGGCCGCGATCTGCTTGTTGAGCTTTCCGGTCGCCACCAGCGCCATGACTTCGCGCTCACGTGGCGTGAGCGCGTTGAAGCGGTCCCTCAGCGTCTGCGCATCGGCGAGAGCCGACCGTCGTGCCCGGTCGATCTCGAGGGCGCGGTGAACCGCGTCGAGCAGATCCTGCTGCCGGAAGGGCTTCGTCAGGAACTCGACCGCGCCGGCCTTCATCGCGGCGACCGACATCGCGATGTCGCCATGCCCGGTGATGAAGACGATCGGCAGCGACCGGCCGGTGAGCGCGAGCTCACGCTGGAACTCGATCCCGCTCTGGCCCGGCAGCCTGACGTCCAGAACGATGCAGGCCGCCGCGTCCCCGGGCTCGGCCAGCGCGAACGCCTTCGTTGACGCAAACGTCCGCACGTCCTGCCCCACCGAGCGGAACAGGTTCTCGAGCGAGGCGCGGACCGCCGCATCGTCGTCGACAACGAACACGATCGAGCCGGACTGGGTCATGATCCCGCCATCCCTTGCGCGTGGTCGTCGGCGGCCGGCAGCGCGACCGTGAATGTCGAGCCCGCCGAACCGTTCGCGGTCGCCCAGATCCGCCCGCCATGCGCCTCGACGATCGAGCGGCAGATCATCAGGCCCATGCCGAGTCCCGCCGGCTTCGTGGTGACGAACGGCTCGAACAGGCTCGAGGCGTCTTCGGCGCCGAGCCCTTCGCCCGTATCGGTGACCGAGATCAGCACGTCGTTTGGCGCCTGCGCGGCCGTCCTGATCACGAGGAGTCTGGGGCGATCCGCCACGTCGGTCATCGCCTCGACGGCGTTCGTGGCGAGGTTCGAGACCACCTGCTGAAGCTGGACGGCGTTGCCGACGACCGGCGGCGCCCCCTCGGCGAGATCGACCTGCACGGCGGCGCCGCCGAGGCGCGCATGGCGACGGATCTCGGGCAGCATTTCGGTGACGACTTCGTTCAGGTCCACCATGACCCGCTCGCGCGTGTCCTTTCTGAACAGGGTCCGGATCGCCTCGATCACCTTGCCCGCCCGATGTCCCTCTGACGCGATGAGGTCGAGCGCGCCCTTGCATTCCGTCACGTTCGGCTCGGGCCTGTCCAGCCAGAGCAGCCCGGCGTCGGCGTTGGTCACCATGCTCGCCAGGGGCTGGTTCAGTTCGTGCGCGATCGAGGCCGACAACGCCTCCAGACTGGCGAGGCGCATCTGGCTGGCGCGCCGCTCCAGGACGATGGAGCGCACGAGATGCGCGTAAAGCGCCGTCGTTTCCCACATCATCTGGAACAGCACGACGCTGGCCGCCGCGAGGCCGAAGCCTCGTCCCGCCCACCAGCCGACGCTCAGCCGCCCGGAACTGATGAACGACAGCAGCACGATCTCGAGCAGCAGCGCGAAGAGAACGACGAGCAGCCACAGATCGAGGACCGAGCGAGGGCCCCTCAGCAGGGCGCCGATCGCGGCGACGTAGAGCACGACGGATGCGCCGGCCACGTAAGTCCAGAGGCTCGACGCCTCCATTCTGCCGGCCATCAGCTTCGGCATGTTCTGGTCGTACGCGACGATCACGGCCGTCGCGACGACCGTGACCGCGCAGACCAGAAAGACGGCGCCCGAAATCGCGCGCCAGCCTGACCAGACCCGAAGGCTTCCCTGCGGAAACCGTGCGCCGCGCAGCAGCGCGTAGGCGAGCACGAACACCGGAAACCCGCATCGCCGTATCGCCGCAATCGCCGCGGTGGTCTGCTGGCCCGCGTCCAGAAGTCCGTGTTCCGCGAACACACCCGGGAAAGTCAGCGCCCAGGGAACAGCAAGCAGCCCGACGAACAGGTAGCCGACCGCGAGAAAAAGAACTCCCGGCGCCGGTTGGGCCGAAAACAGAGCGAGCAGAAGGGCGGCGGTGAGGACGTCATTGATCAGGATGGCGGTCGTGTAGGCCGGCAGCGCGGCTTCCGTGCCCGGCAGCTGGACGCGGGCGAAGGGCAGGGCGGCGAAGAACGCCAGAAGAAGCGCGGCCGCCACCCAGATGGCGAGCAGCGCCTGCGCTCGTGTCGGAGGTCGATCGTGCAGCAGCATCTGGAGTCGACCGTCTGGCCGGCCTGGTGTGGCCCGTCCGGCATCCTTACCAGACGCCAGCTGTCGATTGTCGAGCCGGCGTAGTGAAACGTTCGTGGGTCTGAAGCCCATCACCCGTCTTGTCGGCGTTCCGGTGCTGGATGCATTGGGAGACCCGGAGCGGCTTCCATCCCGCAGATGCGGCCCACGAAGTCGAGGAAGGCGCGCACCTTGGCCGGCGTCTGACGCCGCGAGGGATAGAGGGCGTAGAGCGGGAAGCGCTCCTCGGCCAATCCGTCAGCACCTGAGTCAGACGCCCGTCGGAAAGCCACGGCGCAAGGCCCGACTCGAAGCTCTGGAAGAGGCCGCCCCCGGCCTCGCAGGCCGCCAGAGCGGCGGATGGGTCGTCGATCACGACACGTCCCTTGACCCTGGTCGTGACCGTCTCGCCCGCCCTGTGGAACTCCCACGGGAAGGGCCGGCCGGTCTCCGGATCGCGGAACAGCAGGACATCGTGTTGAACGACGTCTGCCGGGCTCTGCGGGATCCCTCGCCGCGCGAGGTAAGCCGGGGCCGCGCAGGTGACGACCCGCGTCTCCAGAAGCTTCCGGGCGATCATCGCTGAATCCGGCGGCGATCCGAACCGCACCGCCACATCGACGCCGCCATGCATCATCTCCTCGCGGTGGTTGCTGACCACGAACTCAAGCTGAAGCTCCGGATGCAGGCGCAGAAGCTCCGGAAGGCGGGGCGCCAGGATCACCCGGGCGAACCAGGGATCGGTGTTGACCTTCAATCGCCCGCGGACGTGGACGGTCGCAGCGCCGGCGCCCTCCGCAGCGTCCTGGATCGCCGCCAGCAGCGGTGAGACCTCTGCGTGAAAGCGGCGGCCTTCCTCCGTGAGCTCGACGAGACGCGGCGTGCGGTGGAACAAGCGAACGCCCAACTGGGCTTCGAGCCGTGCGATCGCGCGGCTCACCCCCGATGGCGTCAGCCCGAGCTCGTCTCCCGCACGGGCGAACCCTCCGCGGTCGACCACCGCGATCATCACGCCAATGCCCGACAGCAAGCGCGCGTCGAAACTCATGATGACCTCTCGTCATCACAGAGTGCCTTTAATTGCGCTGGCGGCAACTGGCTTCGAGCAGGAAATTCTGGCTCCGAAACAGGGAGCGCCGCGATGAAGCTGCAAGGAAAGAAGGTCGTCCTCCTAGGTGGCACTTCGGGCATCGGGTTGGCCGTCGCGCAGGCCGCGACCGCCGAGGGCGCCGAGGCGGTCATCGCTTCGAGCAACCCGGGCCGCGTCAACGAAGCGCTGGCCGTGATGCCCGCGGGCTCCACGGGTCGTGTCGTCGACCTTCTCGACGCCGGCGCTATCGCCGGCTTCTTCGAGACCGTCGGGGCGTTCGACCATCTGGTCTACACGGCCGGTGAAGCGCTGAAGCTGTCCCCCGTGGCCTCGATGAGCCTGGACGAGGCGCGGACATTCTTCGAGTTGCGCTACTGGGGCGCCCTCGCAGCGGCGAAGGCCGCCCAAGGCAAGCTCCGGCCCGGCGGCTCCATCGTCTTCACGTCCGGCATCGCGGGAGCGAGGCCGGGCCCCGGCTGGTCGGCGGCCGCGAGCATCTGTTCGGCCATGGAAGGCCTCACCCGTGCGCTCGCCGTGGAGCTGGCGCCTCTGCGCGTCAACATCGTCTCGCCGGGCGTCGTACGCTCGCCGCTCTGGCGCGATATGGACGATGCGGTTCGCAGCGCCTTCTATGTCGACCAGGCGGATCGTCTGCCGGTCGGACATGTGGGCGAGCCGGAAGAGGTGGCTCAGGCCTATGTCTACCTGATGGCTCAGACCTACGGCACGGGGCAGACGCTCGTGGTGGACGGAGGCGGCGTCCTGGTCTGATCCTGGCGCTGGGGCGCTGGTCGTTGGCTCAGGGCCTGCGGCGCAGGATGCGGTAATAGCGCAGGCAGGCGTCCCGCATCTTCGGCCAGAACGCGAGGAAGCCGATGCCGAGCGCCAGCAGCAGGATGGCGACGAAGATGTTGACGGCGCCGAAGTTGACGGCGTCGCGGGCGACGAAAAGCGCCGTGACCCAGCTCGCCAGAGCAAGCGAAAGCCTTACGAACCAGTTCAGCATGCCCCATCTCCCAAGCAGGCGCCTTGGCCCGGAAAGGCCATCGCGACGTCCGACGACCGTGTGAAAGCGGTTGTCCGCATAGATGATGGCGCCGTCCGCGTCCTAATCACGTGACCAGCGTCACTTAGAGGTGGATGATCGAACCGAGTTCCTTCTCTGGCATCAAGGAGGACGACCTGACATGGCCAACATGATGACCGCCGCCGTGGCGCGGTCCTTTGGACAGCCGCTCCGGATCGAGCAGCTTCCCGTTCCGGAGCCTGCGCCCGAGCAGGTCCTGGTGCGGATCGAGGCGACCGGGGTCTGCCACACTGATCTTCACGCGGTGAACGGCGACTGGCCGGTGAAGCCCGCGCTCCCGTTCATCCCGGGCCACGAAGGCGTCGGCGTGGTCGTCGGCGTGGGGCGCTCGGTCAAGCGGGTGCGGGAAGGCGACCGCGTCGGCATCCCCTGGCTTCACACCGCCTGCGGGTACTGCCCGTACTGCCGCACGGGCTGGGAGACGCTCTGCGGCCAGCAGCAGAACACCGGCTACTCGGTCAACGGCAGCTTCGCGGAATACGCCCTCGCCGACCCCAACTATGTCGGCCGCATCCCGGACGCTCTCGACTGGGGTCCCGCCGCGCCCGTCCTTTGCGCCGGCGTCACGGTCTACAAGGGCCTCAAGGAGACCGAGGTGAAGCCCGGCGAATGGGTGGCGGTGTCGGGCGTCGGCGGGCTCGGCCATATGGCCGTGCAGTACGCCAGGGCGATGGGCATGCATGTCGCCGCCATCGACATCCACCCGGACAAGCTCGACCTCGCCACGTCGCTCGGCGCCGAGATCGCGCTGAATGCGAAGGAGGTCGATCCAGCGACGGAGCTGCAGAAGCGCCTCGGCGGCGTCCATGGCGTGCTCGTCACGGCCGTGTCGCCGTCGGCCTTCGAGCAGGCCTTCGGCGTCCTGCGTCCGCACGGCACCATGGCGCTCGTCGGGCTGCCGCCCGGCCGGTTCGCGATGCCGATCTTCGACACGGTGCTTAAGCGCATCACGGTGCGCGGCTCGATCGTCGGGACCCGCCAGGACCTCGAAGAGGCGCTCGAATTCGCCGGCGACGGCGCGGTCGCCGCGCATTTCAGCTGGGACACGATGGAGAACATCAACGCCGTCTTCGAGCGCATGGAGCAGGGCGGCGTCGACGGCCGGATCGTCCTGCGGATGGGCCACTGAGGCGCGCCGGGCGCGCCGCTCGGGCGGGCTGAGCTCTGTGGCCGGAACTGCGGCTCCTCCAAACCGCCAACGACGTTCCGCTGTCAGGCCGCCACGCCCGCGATGCAGCGCGAGCGTGTTAGCTTGATCGGAATGGACACCGCGCATCTCCTCGTTCGGGCTTTGGATCTCGTCGGGACCTTCGTGTTCGCCATAAGCGGGGCGATGCTCGGATCCAGGCAGGGGATGGACCTGTTCGGGGTTCTGGTTCTCGCCTTCGTCACCGCGGTGTTCGGCGGGATCGTCCGCGACCTCCTGATCGGCGCGCTTCCGCCGGCCGCCATCGCGAGCTGGCATTACCTCGTCGTGGCGATGGCGGCGGGTCTGTTGACCTTCTGGTTCCACGAGCGGCTCGAGCGCCTGCGTCACCCGGTTCTGTTCTTCGACGCTGTCGGTCTCGGCGTCTTCGCCGTGGTCGGGACCCAGAAGGCGCTCGACGCCGCGCTGAACTGGCCGATGGCGGCCGTGCTCGGGATGATCAGCGGCGTCGGCGGCGGCATGATCCGCGACGTGCTCGCCGCCCGGACCCCGGTGGTCTTGCGGTCCGACATCTACGCCGTCGCAGCGCTGGCCGCCGGGCTTGTAGTCGTGGCCGGATTCTATCTGGAGCTCCCGGAGACCCTCGTCACCCTCGCGGGCGCCGCGACATGCGTCTTCCTGCGCATGACGGCGATCTACTGGAACTGGAGGCTTCCCAGCGTGAAGCCTCCGGAATGAACCGCGCAAAGCGGCGCCTGACGCCGAAAGCTTCCACGAGACCGGCCTCGAGCGTGCGCTCCGTCAGTCGCCGCTCCATTCGATGCTTGCCCGGAGGCCGCCCGAAGCGCCCCTGGAGAGGTGAAGCTGGCCGCCGGTCGCGGCCGCGAGGTCTCGTGTGATCGCGAGGCCGAAGCCGGTGCCCGGGACCGTCTCGTCCCAGCGTCGCCCGCGGTCCACCGCGGCCATCTCGGAGGCGTCCATTCCTGCGCCGTCGTCCTCGATCACGATGGACCCTCCGGCGCCTGCGGTCGCGGCCGTGACGACCACCTCCCGCCCGGCCCATTTCCGGGCGTTGTCGATCAGGTTGCCGAGCATCTCGAGCAGTTCGCCCTCGCCGGCGGGATAGGCGGCGTCCGGGGGAACGTCCACGCGCCAGTCTATCCGCTCCGCGCCGGGCAGGCGCTTCATCGCCGACACCAGCTGGTCGATCACCGGCGCGATCGGCGTGCGGCGCTGTCGAAGCCCGGACCCCGCCGCGCTTCGGGCCCGCGCGAGCGCGCGCGACACCTGCTCCTGCATGGCCAGCGACTGCTCCTCGATCTCGACCGCGAGCCCCGGCTCCCGATCCCTGATGCGGCGCGCCAGCGCGTCGAGCACCGCGAGCGGCGTCTTGAGGCCGTGCGCCATGTCGGCGGCTTGCCTGCGCGCGCGCTCGAGGGCCTCCTCCTGCTGCGCGATCAGCCTGTTGAGGTCGTCGACGAGCGGCTGGACCTCGGTCGGATAACCGCCGCGCAGCCGGCCGGCGCGTCCCTCACGCAGGGTCTGGAGCTCCGCGCGGAGCGCCCTGAAGGGGCTCAGCGCGCGATGTACGAAGGCCGCCATGGCGAGCGCCAGCAGGACGCCGAGCGCCGCGAGCGAGATCGGCAGCAGCCTCAGCACCATGCCGCGGCTCGCCGCCAGCTGCGCACGGTCCATCGCGACGGTGATCACCACGAGCGGCTCACCCGGAGCGGACTTGATCCGCACCGTCCTGAACACCGCGATCAGCGATCCGCCGTCCGGGCCCGGCAGGTCCGCCGACGCGTGGTGGGCCATGTCGGCGGAGGGGGAACGGGGAAGCGCGAGGGACTTGTCCCACAGCGAACGCGAGCGCAGCGGCTTCCTGCCTGCGCTCTCGATCTGCCAGTAGAGGCCGCCATAGGGGGTCGCGTAGCGCGGATCGCCCGGAGGTTGCTCCACCACGATGTCGCCGGCCCCGTCGAAACCGACGTTCCCTGCAAGCAGCTTCGCGGTGTGGTTCAGCTCGTCGGCCGTGCGGCGGTCGAGCGCCGCCTCGAAAATCAGGAACAGGCCTACGCCGCCGGCGAGCAGCGCGAGCGCGACCAGCGCGGCGGCCGCGACGCTCAGCCTGAGGCGCAGCGACCCGTGCGTCACTGCAGGCCGGCCGGAACGACGTAGCCATGGCCGCGCCGCGTCTCGATCACCGCGGGGCCGAGCTTCCGGCGCAGCCGCGCCACGAGCGCCTCGATCGCGTTGGCCTCGCGGTCGGTTCCGCTCTCGTAGACATGATCGAGCAGTTCGCCCGCCGAAACGACGTCGCCCCGGCGGTGGAGGAGATAGGCGAACAGCCGGTATTCGAGCGGCGTAAGCGACAGCGCCTCACCCGAAACCGTGACCAGCTTGGTCCGCGGGTCGAGTTCGACATCGCCGGCGCGCAGGATAGGGGAGGCATGGCCTGCGGTGCGACGCAGCACCGCGTGAAGGCGCGCGACCAGCTCCTCCATGCGGAACGGCTTCGAAAGATAGTCGTCAGCGCCGGCGTTGATGCCGTCCACCCGCTCCCGCCAGCCGTCGCGCGCGGTGAGGATCAGGACCGGCAGCGCGTTGTTCGCGCCGCGCAGCTTCCTGAGGACGCTCAGCCCGTCGAGCTTCGGCAGCCCGAGATCAAGGATCATGGCGTCGTAAGTCTCGACGTCGGCCTGGAACCACGCGGCTTCGCCGTCGCCTGCCACGTCGACCGCGAAACCCGCCTGTTCGAGGCCCCGCCGGATGTCGGCGGCGATCCGCGGCTCGTCCTCGACCACCAGCACGCGCACGGTCAGTCGATCTCCAGGATCGCCAGCGACTGCGCGTCGATCTCGACCTCGCGTCGCTCGCCCTCTGCGGTCAGCACCTTGATCTCGTAGATCCACCGCCCGTCGTCGCGCTCAAGCTCGACCTTCACGACCTCGCCCGGCAGCGCCTTGCGGGCGGCGGCGAGCACCTGGTCGAGCGGCCGGATCTCGCCGCGCTCGAGCGCCTGCCGCGCGCGATCCTGGTCGCTCGCGTCCGCCGACGCTGGAGCGGCCTGCTGCAGAAGCAGGAGACAAAGGCTTGCGGCCGCGAGGGCCGCGACGGGTTTCGGCATGGCGAGAGCTTACGGGCCCGAAGCTGATAATCCGCTGACAAAGCCTATCAGGGAAACATGGGCTCGGGCTGCGAGAAGGGCGCCATCAACCGAACGCAGGAGACCTCACATGACGAACACCTCCAGGATCGGCCTCGCCGCCCTGCTCTCGCTCGGCCTTGCGACGCCGGCCCTCGCGGACCGCCCCGGAGCCGACTGGATCAGCATCGAGCAGGCGGCCCAGAAGGCCAAGGACGCGGGCTACGCCGAGGTCACGGAGATCGAGGCCGATGACGGCCGCTGGGAGGCCAAGGGCGTGAAGAACGGCCAGGTCTACGAGTTCCACATCGACCCGAAGACCGGCGCGATCTCGAACGAGCATCTCGACGACTGAGCAGGCCTCAAAGGTTCCGGCTCATCGAAGCCGGGACCGAGCCTCTCGCCCGGACGTCGCTCCTCCGGAATGCGCCGCCTCGAAACCCGAGGCGGCGCTTCAAGCAGGCGGCGTTTGATCAGGCCGCGCGCGCGGACGTCCGTTCCTCCCGCTCCGCCAGCGGGTGCGTGCGCAGGCGATCAGGATCGTAGAAGGGCGTGCGGACGACGTGAGCCCGCGCCGCGCCCTTCGACGAGCGGATCTCGAACTCGGTCCCGAACGCGGTCAGGTCCGGCGTCACCTGCGCGAGCGCGAGCGACTTCATCAGGTGGCGGCTGTAGGTGGTGGAGTTCACGCGGCCGACCTCGCGCCCGTCCTTCAGCGCCTTCGCGCCCGGCCTTCAGCGCCTTCGCGCCCGGCTCGATGGCCTCGTGCGCCTCGATCTCGAGACCGACATTGGCGTAGCGGATCTCGGTCTTGCGGCGGACCAGCGCGTCCTTGCCGTTGAAGTCCGGCTTGGAGAGATCGACCGTCCAGTCGGCGCCGACCTCCCAGGGAGTCTCGTGCCGTTCGGCATGTCGAAGGGGCGGATCCGGAGGAAAGAACCGCCGCGATCGAGCGAGCCAGCCTGCTTACGCGCATAACCGCGATCGCCGAGATGGCGGCGTCGAGGATGGCCCTCTGGCGGCGCCTGCGCCGCCTCTGTTTCTCGGAACCGAGGCGCCGACCTTAACCCGGCACGGACGACTTGGAGGCTCTGAGCCATTTCCGGGCAGCCGTGAGGCTGCCCGGAGCGCTGCTTTCGTCAGTTCCTAACCCGCTCCACGGCAGGTCTTCGGCCTGTTCCGCCGCGTCAAACGCGCGCCCGCGGCAGACCTCCGGCCGGCTTCTCACCGAGAGTGGCGGGAGACCCAAAGTTGGGAACAGGCCGGTCTGCAAGCCACTGATGACGCTGGCCTATTCGGAACCCGTTTTAGAGCTGACCCAAAGTTGGGTAGCTAATGGAGCCAAAGTTAGGAACTCCGCTACGGCTACACGCCGGATGTCCTACAGGCCCACATCAACTCTCTTCATGACGAAGCTGACGCACTGCGACGGTTGATGCGTACGACCGCCTGAGCCGGGCGCCCCTCCCCAGAACCGCTACCAGCCATCCTTCGGGCGTTTTTCTCATGCCCCGGCGCAATCGCTGGACCTGCAGGCGCCGCCGTTCTTTGGAGCCGCATGGCCACGCCCGCCAAAGCCAAGCTCGCTGAGATCGAGAGACGGATAGGCGAACTTACCAAGCTGCTGATCCGAGCGCCTGACGCCGCCGCCGAGGCAGAGCGGCAGGACCGCGACGGTACGACCCACCTTCGCCGGAGCCTGGTGCTACAGGCCGCCGTCAGCTCGCTTCATGAGGAGGCCGACGCGCTACGGCGAGCGATGACCAAGACTGGCTGATCCGGACGCCGCCTCGTCGCGCTTCGCAGTTAGCAACTCGATGCGGTTTTGTAGATCTTCCTTGATCCTGTTGGCTGCGCTGCTGTTGAGGTGCAGGCCGAGGAACTTCTCCTGGAGCTCGCGCAAGGCTGCCGCGCATCGAACGGCGTCGCCTTCGAAACCCCGCAAGATAGGCGTCGATTGCGGAGATACCCTGTTCGGCTGCGTCGGCGTTCTGCATCCCCGAGGCGACCGTGAAGGCGACCAGGCAGTCGGTCATGGTTGTCATAGCCAACTCCGAATTGGGATTGGCTTTAGGGCATATCACGCGCCGAGAACGCAAGCGGGCCGCCGAACGGGGCTTTCACATGCGCCAAGAGCGCCCCGGGTGGCTCTCGATGAGGTTCAGCCATGAAGGCCCGGCGCTGGGCGCCAGCTGACCAGCACCCGCCCTCCGGTCGCTGGCGGCAGTCAACTCGGTGGTTCTGAGGTCGATTCCAGCTCAGCCGAAACTGAACCGCTCCGGGATTCCCGGAGGCTCCAACTCCTGAGTAGGATGGAGCGATGACGAGCAAGACGACGAACAAGTTTTCGCCTGAGGTGCGCGCTCGCGCGGTGCGGATGGTGCTGGAGCACGAGGGCGAGCATCCATCGCGATGGGCGGCGATCATGTCGATCGCGGGCAAGATTGGGTGCACGGCGCAGACGCTGAACGAGTGGGTGAAGAAGGCTGAGGTCGACAGCGGCCGCAAGCCCGGCCTGACCACGGATCTAGCGGCCAAGCTCAAGACGCTGGAACGTGAGAACCGCGAGCTTCGGCAAGCCAACGAGATCCTGCGCAAAGCGTCGGCGTATTTTGCCCAGGCGGAGCTCGACCGCCCGTTCAAGCGATGATCGCCTTCATCGACGATCACCGTGGGGCCTATGGGGTCGAGCCGATCTGCAGGGTGTTGCCGATCGCCCCGTCGACCTACCGCGCTCATGCCTCCCAACGCACCGATCCGACCAAGCTCTCGATCAGGGCGAGGCGGGACGCCGCCCTGCTGCCGGAGGTCCAGCGTGTTTTTGACGAGAACTTCCGGGTCTATGGCGTGCGCAAGGTCTGGCGGCAGTTGATGCGCGAGGGGCATCGGATCGCCCGCTGCACAGTGGCGCGCCTGATGC
>NZ_JBJKEX010000330.1:0-3393 GCF_045505405.1 Hansschlegelia beijingensis
TGCTCACCGTGGCGCTCGAGCAGACGGTGCGCGTGCTTCGCGTGGCGGCGCTCGGCGCGCGTCGCGGGCCCGCGACGGAAGCGCGCACCCTCTACGATGACCTGTCGCCAGACGAGGCGAATGGAACGGGCTTCCGCGACGAAGCCGCCGCTCCGACGGGTCCGGAGGACGAGCCTGGCCGGTAGGGCCGCCCCGCAGGCGTAGCAGCTCCGCAGCCTGACGCTTGCGAAGCTTCCGCGGCTTCGCTACGTCGTGTGCGAGCAAGGAGACGCCGATGACCTATGTGGTCACCGATAATTGCATTCGCTGCAAGTACATGGATTGCGTGGAGGTCTGTCCGGTGGACTGCTTCTACGAAGGCGAGAACATGCTCGTCATCCATCCCGACGAATGCATCGATTGCGGCGTCTGCGAGCCGGAATGCCCCGCGGAGGCGATCAAGCCGGACACGGAGCCGGGCCTGGAATCGTGGGTCAAGCTTAACGGGGATTATGCCCGCAGCTGGCCGAACGTGACGATCAAGCGCGACCCGCCCGCTGACGCCAAGGAGTTCGACGGGGTCTCGGGCAAGCTTGAGAAGTACTTCTCGCCGGAGCCCGGCCAGGGCGACTGAGACGCGGTTCGCGGACGGCGCCGCCGGGGGCGGCACTGTTGCCCCCGTGCGTCTACTTCATTGATTTTCGCGCAGGTTCGTGCTACGTTACGGGCCAGTCAAACGAGCGCGCCACGTCGCCAGCCAAGGCGAACTTTCCGGCAATCCGAGAACTTCGGCTGACCAGACGTTGGTAGCGTCTGCGGGCGCGCGATGTCGTTTTTCTGACAGAGGCGAGCGTTGCCGGCAAGGCCGCAAACGGTCGCTCTTGAACGCGTTGGCGGGCGCTCGCCCGACCAAGTGAAGCGCTGGCGCGGCGCGTCGGCACGTGACGGAGTGCGAAGCAGGATGACCACCAAGAAGACGTCACAGAGTCGGCATGGCTTCAAGCCGTTGGAGCATGTGGTTTACCCGTCCCACGGCGTCGGCCAGATCGTCGCGATCGAGGAACAGGTCATTGCTGGTCATACGCTCGAGCTGTTCGTCATCAGCTTCGAGAAGGACAAGATGACTCTGCGCGTTCCGGTGGCGAAGGTCTCTTCGGCGGGCATGCGCAAGCTTTCGGACGACCAGCTCGTAGCCAACGCCCTCGAGACGCTGACCGGCCGCGCCCGCGTGAAGAAGACGATGTGGAGCCGCCGCGCCCAGGAGTACGAGGCGAAGATCAATTCCGGCGACCTGATCGCGATCGCCGAAGTCGTCCGCGACCTGTTCCGCGCCGACACCCAGCCCGAGCAGTCCTACAGCGAGCGCCAGCTTTATGAGTCCGCTCTCGACCGCATGATGCGGGAAGTGGCGGCGGTCCAGAAGCTTTCCGACGTCGAGGCCCAGAAGCTGATCGAAGCGCAGCTCGCCAAGGGCCCGCGCCGGGGCCGGGCCGACGAGGCCGAGCCCGAGGCGCAGGACGAGGCGGCCTGATCCGCGCAGGTCAGTCATCACGAAAGGCCCGGCTCCCCCCGGGCCTTTTTCGTTGGGGCTCTTGACGAGAGCGATGGCGGCGCCCTCGACCCGGACAAGGGGGACAACCTGTCGATCACGAAACCGTGAACGTTAATCCCAGATCGGGCGCGTCCATTTTCGGCCTTGCGGCGTTTCAGCTTCCGAAAGCCGTCGCCAACGACGGTCGCATGGGGAGTGTCGGGATGTCCCAAATGGCCGGTGTTCGTCGCCGTTTCGTCCGAGCCGCCATGGAGGCGCCGTTTCTAGAGCGCGACGAGGAGCACGATCTGGCCGTCCTCTGGAAGGATGAGGGCGACGAGCAGGCGCTGCACCGCCTCGCTGCGGCTCATATGCGTCTGGTGATCGCGATCGCCGCCCGCTTCAGGCATTACGGCCTGCCGATGCCCGACCTGATCCAGGAGGGGCATGTGGGTCTTCTCGAGGCCGCGGCGCGCTTCGAGCCGGAGCGCGAGGTGCGCTTCTCCACCTACGCGACCTGGTGGATCCGTGCCGCCATTCAGGATCACATCCTCCGGAACTGGTCGATCGTTCGCGGCGGCACCAGCTCCGCCCAGAAGGCCCTGTTCTTCAACCTGCGCCGGCTGCGCGCGCGGCTCGGCAAGAACGGCGAGACGATGGTTCCGGGGGCGCTCCACAGCAAGATCGCCGAAGCCGTCGGCGTCTCTCCCCAGGACGTCGCGCTTATGGATTCCCGGCTGTCGGGCCCCGACATGTCGCTCAACGCCCCGATGATCGACAGCGACCCGAACTCCTCGTCCGAGCGAATGGACTTCCTCGTCGACACGGCCCCCCTGCCGGACGAGACCGTGGGCGAGAGCATCGACACGGAACGCCGCGTGACCTGGCTGCGGGGCGCGCTCGACGTGCTCAACGAGCGCGAACTGAAGATCGTCCGCGCCCGCCGCCTCGCGGAGAACGCGGTGACCCTCGAGGCTCTTGGCGAGCGTCTCGGAATCTCCAAGGAACGCGTCAGGCAGATCGAGAATCGTGCGCTTGAGAAGTTGCGCCGCGCGCTGGTCGAGCGGCACCCGATGGGCGCAGCCGAAGTAAGGGTCTGACCAGCTTGATCCAAAGAAAAAGGGCGGAGCTCAGCTCCGCCCTTTTTCTTTTCACGCCGTCTGCCGATCAGCGAGCCGCCGGCAGATCAGCGACCTGCCGGACCGCGAGCGGCTCCCTTACTGTTCCGCCGGCGCCGCCGCGGCCGCCGGAGCCGCGCCCCAAGCCGCGAAGGCGTCGTTGAAAGCCTGCGTGCCCGGAACGCCCTTCTCCAGCGTCAGCACCGCGCGACGGCCGTTGTCGTAGAGGATCGGGATGTCGACCCAGCCACGGTCACGCAGCAGTTGCTCGTTGACCGAGCGCTCCGTCTCCAGGTTCGACAGGCCGATGAGGAAGAAACCGTTGGTGACGCGGACCGAGAGGCCCGACACGGCGGCTCCCCGGGCGGATTCGTCGGCCTTCATCAGAACGCCCGGAACATTGGTGATGCCGGCGTTCGGGAAGTCCTCCGGCAGCTTGAACTGCAGCTCGATGGTGTGGCTCGCCGGAAGCGTCGCATCCATGTTGCGCCGGATGATGACGGTCGCGCGGACCTTGCGGGCCGGAATGTCGACGTCGCCACGTATCGCGGTCTCGAGCGGCTGGTTCTGGCCGCCGCTTACGGACTCGGTCCGCCAGACCACAGTGCCCGGAACGGCCTCGCCCGACTGCTGGTTGGGACCTTCCTCGTAGAGGGTCGCGGCGCCTTCCTGTTCCGCTACGGCGACAACTTCTACAATTTCGAGGGTCTTCGGACCTACAAGTCGAAGTTCGATCCGGTCTGGGAGCCGCGTTATCTCGCCTGC
>NZ_JBJKEX010000331.1:0-3391 GCF_045505405.1 Hansschlegelia beijingensis
CCACGTCGGCGCAGCTTCAGCCGCGCGAGCTTGATCTTATCAAACGCTCCCAGCGCGAGGCCGAGCGGGCAACTGACGCACTCCCGGTAGTCGACGTGTGGCGCACGCTGCAGGAGCTCGAGACCGCCCGCGCGCAGCGGCAGCGCGATCTCGACGCCACGCTCATCACCGCCCCCTTCGACGGCGTCGTCGGCAACAAGGCCGTTCAGGTCGGCGACTACGTGACGCCCGGCAAGCGGCTGATGGCGGTCGTGCCGCTCGACCGGGTCTATGTCGACGCAAACTTCAAGGAGACCCAGCTCGCCGACGTCCAGCCGGGCGCAAAGGTGAGGCTCTCGGTCGACGCCTATCCCGAGCATGACGTGACGGGGATCGTCGACAGCCTCGCGCCCGCCTCGGGGGCGCAGTTCAGCCTGCTGCCGCCCGAGAACGCCACCGGCAATTTCACCAAGATCGTGCAGCGCGTTCCGGTCCGGATCCGGGTCGACCCGGAGGATGTCGCGAGAGGCAGGCTGCGGCCCGGCCTGTCCGTGATCGCCTCCGTCGACACGCGCACTGCGCCAAAGCTTACGTCAGGCGCCGCCGACCAGCGGCGCTGACGTAGTCCCCGCGTCCGAGGCCTCGCATGAGCGACGACGCTGCTCCTCCAGGCGGTCGTACGGCTGTCGAACCGACCCGCGTCCCCACGGGGTCGGCGGCCGGCTCGGCGGGCGCCTCGGGCGCGGGGAATCCGCCTTCCGAGCCGAAGGTCACGCCGCGCCGGCTGATCGCCTTCCTGGCGCTCGTCTTCGGCATGTTCATGGCGATCCTGGACATCCAGATCGTCTCGTCCTCGCTCGCGGAGATCCAGGCCGGCCTCTCGGCGAGCCCGGACGAGATCTCCTGGGTCCAGACCAGCTATCTGATCGCCGAAGTGATCATGATCCCGCTGTCCGGCTATCTCGGCCGGGCGCTGTCGACGCGGGTGCTGTTCACCATCTCGGCCGCCGGCTTCACGCTGGCGAGCGCGCTCTGCGCCACGGCCACGACGCTGCCGGAGATGATCGTCTACAGGGCGATCCAGGGCTTCATCGGCGGAGGCATGATCCCGACCGCCTTCGCGGCCGCCTATACGATCTTCCCCAGGCGCCACCAGCCGGCGATCATGGCGCTGGTCGGTCTGACGGTGACGCTCGCGCCCACCGTCGGGCCGACGATCGGCGGCTATCTGACCGAGCTGCTCTCCTGGCACTGGCTGTTCCTGATCAACCTCGTGCCGGGCGCGGCCGCCACGCTGCTCGCCTGGACGCTGGTCGATTTCGACGAGCCGGAGCTCGATCTGCTGCGGCGGCTGGACTACGTGGCGCTGGTCGCGCTCGCTGTGTTCCTCGGCAGCCTCGAATACATTCTGGAGGAGGGCGCCCGCGACGACTGGTTCCAGGACGCCGCCATCCGCTACCTCACGGTCGCCAGCGTGCTCGGCGGCGTCCTGTTCTTCTGGCGCTGCTTCGCGGCCAGGACCCCGCTCGTCGACCTTGCGGCCTATCGCGACCGCAACTTCGCCGTCGGCTCGCTGCTCACCTTCGTCATGGGCATCGGCCTCTACGGCATGACCTATCTGTATCCGGTCTTCCTCGGCCGGGTTCGCGGCTACGACTCGCTGCAGATCGGCGAGACCGTGTTCGTCTCCGGCCTGTTCATGTTCCTCGCCGCGCCCGTGGTGGGCGTGCTGTCGCGCAGGGTCGACCCCCGCTACATGATCGCCGCGGGCTTCATGGGCTTCGGCCTGTCCTGCATCGACCTCACCTACATCACCAGCGACTGGGCGTTCGGGGAGCTGTTCGTGCCGCAGATGCTGCGCGGCGTGTCGCTGATGCTCTGCATGGTGCCGATCAACATCGTGTCGCTGGCGACCCTGCCGCCGTCGAAGCTCAAGAACGCCAGCGGACTGTTCAACCTGATGCGCAATCTCGGAGGCGCGTTCGGGCTCGCCTTCATCAACACCTTCCTGAACGACCGTCAGGACCTGCACATGCTGCGGCTGCGCGAGCATGTGGTCTGGGGCCGGCAGGTCGCGGAGGAGCGGCTCGCCGGCATGGCGGCGAGCCTCGCGCCCCGCATGGGCTCGGACGCCGAGCTCGCGGCGGTCCGCCAGTTCTCGAACATGGTCCGCCAGCAGGGCCTGGTGCTCGCCTTCGGCGATCTGTTCTGGGCGATGACGATCCTGTTCGCCGGCATCGTGCTGCTGGTGCCGCTCGTCCGCCGCCCGAACCCCGGAGCGGCCGCGGCGCCGGCTCACTGACGCCCGGTCACAGCCTGTCGCGCAGCGCGTAGTAGCTCATCGCGGCGACCAGCAGCGGTCGGCGCAGCCAGCGCCCGCCCGGGAAGGACGGGACCGGCAGCCGCGACAGCAGGTCGAAACGCTCCAGCCGCCCCCCGACCGCTTCGGCCAGGATCTTGCCGAACATCGGCCCGAGCAGAACGCCCTGGCCCGAATAGCCGGCGGCGACCAGCACGTTGGGCCGGATGGCGCGCACGAAGGGCTGGCGGGTCGGAGTGATGCCCAGAACGCCGCCCCAGGCGTGCTCGATCGCGACGTCCCGCAGCTGCGGGAAGACCTTCAGCATGTGACGGCGCACGATCGGCGCGATCTCGGCCGGAAGCGTGGTCGAATAGGTCTCGCCGCCGCCGAACAGCAGCCGGCCGTCGGGCGTCGGGCGGTAGTAGTAGACGACGAACCGGCTGTCCGAGACCGCGGCCCGGCTGGTCAGCACCTCGCGCAGCCGATCGCCGAGCGGCGCGGTCGCGGCGATGTGGTTGGCGATCGGGGCGACATGCGCCTCGACCGTGGGCTCCACGCCTTCGAGCAGCCCGTCGGTGCAGATCAGCGCCGTGTCGGCCGAGACGGTCCCGCCCTCGGTCTCCAGCGTGACCCGCGCGCCGTGCCGGATGCGGCGCACGCCGGAGCCTTCGTGGATCCGCGCGCCGGCGGCCTCCGCCACGCGGGCGAGCCCGAACACCAGCGCCAGCGGATCGAGATGGCCGCCGCCATGGTCGATCGAGCCGCCATGGTAGTTCTCGCTCTTCACGAGCGCGCGCAGCTGCTCGCGGTCGAGCGGCTCGATCAGGCCGTAGCCGTACTCATCGGCGAGCTTGCGCGCATAGGCGTGGGTCTCCGCGACGTAGGACGGCTTGTGGTCGGCGTGGATCAGCCCGGCCTCGTAGCGGCAATCGACGCCGCGCCGCTCGATCGTCTCGCGCAACAGGAGCTTGGCCTCCTCGGCGAGCTCCCAGAGCTTCCGGGCGTCGTCGCGCCCCGCGATCCGCTCCAGCTCGTCCTGCTCGCGGCGCTGCCCGGTGTGGACCTGGCCGCCATTGCGGCCGGACGCGCCCCATCCGACGCGCGCCTGCT
>NZ_JBJKEX010000332.1:0-3379 GCF_045505405.1 Hansschlegelia beijingensis
GTCTTCCAGCTCGGCTCGCCGATGATGTCGCAGATCGGCTCCCACACCGCGGCCTGGGTGATGAAGTAGATGTAGGCGTTGGGGTCGTGCTCCCAGCCCTTGCACTTCAGGATTCGGCCGTGCTCGATCTCGAGCGAGGCGTCGAGCGAACGGGTCCGGGACAGCACGCCGTCAACGAGCCGGGCCGCGACGCGGCGCGTCGCAAGGCCCGGGACTTCAGGCTGCGCACGGCCGGGCCCGTTCTGGAAGCGCCGGCCGCCGAAGGACCTGCCCTGAGGCGGACGGTTCAACCCCACGGACCGCCGCGCGTTCCCGTCGAGCCCCACGGACCATTGGCCCTCCGCTCCGGCGCCGCGATGCGGTTCTCGGTGGCCGGATGGGTGGAGAACAGATTGTCCATGCGCTCGCCTGAGAGGGGATTGATAATGAACATATGCGCCGTGGCGGGATTGTGTTCCGCGGCCGGGTTGGGAATCCGCGCGGCCCCTCCGGCGATCTTGCGGAGCGCCGACGCGAGCCATTCCGGGCGGCCGCAGATTTCGGCGCCGCCGCGGTCCGCCGCGTATTCACGCGAGCGGCTGATCGCCATCTGGACCACCATGGCCGCGATGGGCGCGAGGATCATCATCGCGATCGTGCCGAACACGCCGAAGGGCGCGTTGTTATCCCGGTTGCCCGAGAAGAAGAACCCGAAATTCGCGATCATCGAGATCGCGCCCGCGATCGTGGCCGTGATCGTCATGATCAGCGTGTCGTGGTTCTTCACGTGGGCGAGCTCATGCGCCATCACGCCCGCGACCTCCTCGCGGGTCAGCGAATTGAGCAGTCCCGTGGTGGCCGCCACAGCCGCGTTCTGAGGGTTGCGGCCGGTCGCGAAGGCGTTCGGCTGGTCCTCGTGCATTATGTAGACGCGCGGCATGGGCAGATTGGCGCGTTGCGCGAGCTCGCGCACCAGGGCGTAGAACTCCGGCGCGGTCCGCTCGTCCACCTCCTGGGCGCCGTGCATCGACAAGACGAGCTTGTCGCCGTTCCAGTAGGTGTAGGCGTTCATGGCGAGCGCGACGCCAAGCGCCAGCACCATGCCGCCCCTCCCGCCGATCAGGAAGCCCACCCCCATGAACAACGCGGTCAATCCGGCGAGCAGAATGGCCGTGCGGAAGTAGTTCATCTGAGCCTTTGCCTCCTGGCAGCGTGACGTGCGGTTTCTGCGCATATATGTGGGCGGGGAGCCCGCTTCGCTACCGCGCGGGGACGGGCGCTGATTATCGGGAATGACGCCCATGGTCGAGGAGCCACGAAAGCCCGTCAGCGAAGCCGCCGCCCGGGCGCTCGCCGAGGCCGCGGAGCGTCGGCGCTCCTATGAGCAGGCCGAGGCCGAACTCGCTCGCAAAGCCGAGATCGCCGGCCCGGCCGGGCCGGACCCTGTCCGCTACGGGGACTGGGAGCGGAAGGGGCTGACGAGCGATTTCTGAGCCTGATCCGCCCGCAGGCCGGTCTGCGCGGCCGATCCTGGGCCGCCTGCTGAGCCGGCTGCTCGCCGGCGTCGTGGTGATCGCCGCCGTCGCCGCGGGGATCGTGCTGTCGGACCTGGACCACTACGCGCCGCTCGATCTGCGCGAGCCGCCGGGGTTCCTGACGCAGTGGCGACTGCGCGCCCTGAAGGGCGACCCGGAGGGGTGCGTCGGCGTGCTGCGCCGTTCGCAGGTCGCGGTCCGCCGCGCGCCGGAGCGCCGGCTCGCCAACAGCTGCGGCTACAGCGACGGCGTGACGCTCTCCGGAGGCGCTCTTTCCAAACTGCCGGTCATGAGCTGTCCGCTCGCGGCCGCCGTCGTGTCCTGGGAACGCCACGTCCTCCAGCCGGCCGCGCAGGCGAGGCTCGGCGCGCGCGTGGTCGGCTTGCGGCATCTCGGCGCCTATTCGTGCCGTGACATCGCGGGGCGGCCGGGACGGCGATCGCAGCACGCGACCGGAAATGCGCTCGACGTCGCGGCGTTCGAACTCTCAGACGGAAGCCTGGTGTCGGTTGCGTCGGACTGGAGCCGCGACACTCCCAAGGCAGCGTTCCTGCGGGACGTGCGGAGCGGGGCCTGCGGCGTCATGGCCGGGGTGCTGTCGCCCGACTGGAACGCCGCGCACCGGGACCATCTTCACCTCGACATGGGCCCGCTCGACGTCTGCCGCTGATCTCACGGCAGGACCACGACCTTGTCGCCGACGCTGACCCGCTCATACAGATCCACGATGTCGGCGTTGCGCATGCGGATGCAGCCGTAGGACGCGAACGTCCCGATCGAGCTTGGCCGGTTGGTGCCGTGGATCGCGTACTGGTCCCGGTCGAGCACCAGCGCGCGCGGCCCCATCGGGTTCCGGGGCGAGCCGCCGGGGATCACGTCCGGAAGAAAGGGCTTGTCGCGCTTCACGTCGGCGGGGGGCGACCATGCCGGGGCGACATATTTGCCCTTGATGTAGGCCGAGCCGAGCCATTGCTTGCCGCGTTTGCCGACCGCGATCGGGTAGCGATAGGCGGCGCCGCCGTCGAGGATGAAATAGAGCTTCCGCTCGGCGTTGCGGATCAGGATGGTGCCGGCGCGGTACTGGTTGTTCTCCAGCCGGACGACCTCGCGGGCGTGCCCCGTCCCCGCGCCAGCCGCCAGAAGCGCGAGCGCCGCGCAGAGGCTGAGCCCGGCCGACCCGATACCCGTCATGCTACGCCTCGAGCGCCCGCCCGCAGTCACGCAGGCCCCTCAAATACCGAGCGCCGCTTAGAGCATGCCGGCCATGAACGCCCGGTTTAGCCGGCGCGCCAATTTGCGCGGCCGCACGAAAGGATTTGGATATGACGGAAGATAATCCTTTACTTGTCGGCCAAGCGCAGATTTTATAGGATCATGTTCTTCTTTCCGCCTCGCCGTCGCTGGTCCGCGCAGCGTTTCGCCGATCTGGGCGCGGGCGTCTGCCTCGGCGCGGCGATCGCCGTGGCGGCTCAGGTGAAGGGCGAGGGCCGCGAGGTCCCTTCGCCGCCAGAGGTTCGATCGCAGCCGCCGGGGTTGCGCGCGACCGCGCTCTCCGTGCTGGACGGCGACACCTTCGAGGCGCGGGTGACGGTGTTCCCGGGCCAGGAGATCGTCACGCGCGTGCGGCTCGCCGGGATCGACGCGCCCGAGCGCCGCGGTCGCTGCGCGGCCGAGAAGGCGGCGGCGGAGGCCGCGACCCGCGCCTTGCGCAAACTCGTGGAGGGGCGTCCGCTGACGCTGACGGACGTCCAGGGCGACAAGTATTTCGGCCGGGTGGTGGCGCGTGTCGCGAGCGGCGCCGGCGTGCATGCCGTTGTCGCGGAAGTACTCGCCCATCGCGCAGCCCGCGAAGGGGGCGAGGAACT
>NZ_JBJKEX010000333.1:0-3373 GCF_045505405.1 Hansschlegelia beijingensis
GGAGGAGTCGTGATCCTCGGCGGCTCCGCCGGAGCCCGCGCCGCCGAGAGGCTGCGGGGAGGGGTCGTCGTGATCGAGGGCGACGCCGGCGACGGCGCGGCTACGGATCTGATCGCAGGCACCGTCGCGGTCGGAGGCAAGCTCGCGGGCGGCGCCGGCCGCGGCATGAAGCGCGGTACGCTGTTTCTCCGGTCCCCGGATGGGCTGTCGGGCGGCTTCAGAGACGCCGGCGAGCATGACCTCGTCCTGCTCCGGGTGCTCGTCCGGCGCTCGGCGGAGCTTGCGGCCTTCCTCGGCCCCGACATCACCCGCGCCCGGCGTTTCGCAGGCGACCTCTACGCGGGCGGAAAGGGCGAGGCGCTCGTGGTGGCGCCCTCCGGCCGGATGTAGTTCCGAAGCCTCACGCGGCCTGGCGGGATTCCGCCAGCGCCTGCCGTATCGAGGCCATCGCGGCCGGGTGAAGCCGGCCGGTCCGGCCGCCTTCGCACAACGCCCCGCGAAAGCCGAGATAGTCCGGCCCGATCCCGGCCAGCGGCGCGACGTCCTCCGACTTCAGCGAACCTGCGAGGCCCGTGAGCAGGCCGAGCCCACGCGCCGCGCCGACGAACCGGCGAAGGTCGGGCTCGGTCAGATGCGCGCGCAGGCCGCCAGCCGATTTGTCGGCGGTGTCCAGCATCGCTCCACGGAAGCCGGCCGCTGCGACTTGGGGAAGCAGTCCGAAGTCGGGCGCGCGATCAGCGAGGAACACGGCGATCAGCTGCGCGCGGTTTGCGAGCGGCTGGAGCGCCGCGAGACACCCGGCCACGTCGCCCGCGAAAAGTCCGAGCTTCACCAGCGGAACGCCCGTCGCCGCCACCCGCTCGGCCGCTGCGCGGACCACGTCCGGCGTCATGGGCTGATCGCCGATCGTGGCGCTCAGCGCCGGCTTGGGGCCCGGCCAGGCCCGCCAGCGGGCGACAGCGGCGGTCAGCGCCGACGTTTCCCATGCGCCCAGAGCGCCTTGGGCGGGATTCTTCAAGTCGACGATGTCGGCCCCGCCGGCGCGGACGAGCTCGATCTCTTCAAGCGTAGAGACGCTCGCCAGGAAGCCCGTCATGACGCCGCCCGCGATCGGTGCTCGCGGATCGCGTCGAGCAGCCACTGCCAGGCCTCGAGCTCGCTTGGCCCCGCCGTCTTGTCGATCGCGATCTGCAGATAGGCGAACTCGGCGTCGATCTTCTCGGGCGGCAGCATGTTCAGGCGGCTGACCAGGACGGCGCCCTCCAGGACGGCCGCGATCGCCCGGTTGAGGCCGAGGAATGCGCGATGGGTCTTCTCGGCGACCACCACGCAGTGCAGCTTCGGGCGCTCGCTGTCTCCGTCGATCCGCGCCACCCGCACCTCGTGGTGCGACAGGGCGGCTTGCAGGCGAACGGACGGGATCGCGCTCGTCGCGACGGTGGGCCAGGTCGGGAGCCGCCGGGTGACGCAGCCGGCGAAGATCCGGGCGTCGTCGGTGAAGTTCACCACGCCGCAACGCGTCGCGAGGAAGTTGTCGAGGGTCGTCGACGGGCGGAAGGGTTGCAGCAGCCAGCCTTCCTCGGTCGGAGTCGCGCCCATGGGGGCGACATGAGGAACCCCGTCAGGCGAGAGCGTTGTGACGATCGTCTCGCGGATCATGACGGCTCGGCCTTCGCGCCGCGCTTCGCGGCGAGCGTGGCGCCAGCCTCCTTGAACCCCATCTTATGGGCCTCCTCGACGCTTTCCGAGGTTCCGGCGGCCACGCCGAAGCGCAGGCCTTCGTCCTGTGCGTAGCGTTTGCCGAGCCGGAAGGCGATCTCGGCGCGGGCGGTCTCGACGCCGAGGTAGAAGGCGTGCGCCGCGTCGCCCTCGACCGCCAGATGCGGGAAATGGTCGAAAGGATCCGCCGCCACCCAATGGCCGTCGCGGTTGAACACGTGCACTCCGGCCTCGCTCACCTGGATTCGGTAGTTGGGGTCGCGGATCTGGCCCGCGAGGCTTTCAATGTCCGAGGCGGTCGACGTGACAGGCCGACGGTCGCGTAGCGCCATGAGCCCGCCGCCGAAACCCTGCGGCAGCGAGTTCGCCTCGCGGGCCGCGAAGAACTCCCGGCGCGCGCGGTCGAACTCCCGCACGGCGGTCCGGCAATGCGGGCTCACCTGGACCGCCAGCACAGCGGCGATCCTGAGCTCCGAGATCATGCCCATCAGAATCGCGTTGATTCCGGTCGTGTCCGCGTCGGTGAGTTCGGTGACGTTGCCGATCCCCATCAGGATCGGGGCTTCCGGCCGCTGCCGCCTGAGCTCGGCGTAGCGCACCACCGACTCGGTGAAGCCGAAGTGGATGGGATCGAGGATCGGGTCCGCGAGATAGGGGGCGCCCCTGGCCTCCATGGCGTCCATCGCCCTCAGCAGCGAGGCCATGTCGCCAGGCGACGACGGCACCAGAACCGGAACGGCGTTCCCCTCGTCGGCGATCCCCAGCGTGTTCTCGTTCAGGCTCAGAAGGTAGCTCGCTCCGGCGCGATTGGCCCGGGCGAGTTCCTCTCCATCCGCGGAATCGACGCTGACCCTGAAGCCCGCCTCGGCGAGCGCCGCGATCGAGTCCTCCAGATGCGGGAAAGTCGTATCGGGCATGCAGCCGAGGTCGATCACGTCGGCCCCGTCAACAGCGAGCATCCGGGCTCGGGCGACGATCTCCTCCACCGACAGACCGGTGGCGTCCACGATCTCGGCGAAGATCAGGCAGTCGTGGCGCGACAGGTCCGGCTCGACCCCGCCCTGGCCGAAGAAGGTGGGGAGGTCGGCGAGCTCCTCCGGCCCTCGCTCGAACTGCGCTCCGAAGCGGTCGCTCAGCCGGTCAAGGTCCCCCCGGAAACGGCCCGGCAGCACCACGCGGTCCACCGCGTCAGGCATCTTGAGCCGGCGCTCGATGATCTCCGCGGTCATCAGCGCGGCGACCTTGACGCCGATGTTCACCACGACCGGATCGAGCGCGTCGTTGCGCAACTCGTCGGCCATGCGCGCCACGCGCTGCTCGGCGAGCGAGCCCGTCAGCAGGGCGACCCTTTCAGCGCTCACGCTGCGACGCCGACGGGCGCGGAGAGGGCCTCGGCGAGCGCCTCCGGACAAGCGCGGCCGACGCAGACGATCTCTCCCGCGAAGACTTCGGCAAGATGAGGAAAATGACCGTCGACCAGACCGGCGCGCGCCCAGTCGGCGGGGTCGGAGGTCGCCGGTGCTTCGGCGGCCTTCACCAGAACCAGCTTCTGCGCCCCGAGCGCGCTGGCGAGCCAGAGCGCGAGGCTGTCCGACGTCACGTCCCAGCTTGCGGGCAAGGGCGCCGAGGACGCCATCCGGCGCGGCAGCCAGAG
>NZ_JBJKEX010000334.1:0-3368 GCF_045505405.1 Hansschlegelia beijingensis
GTCGTTGAATCTCAGATCCCCGGCCGCGCTCGGGCTGGCGACCGGGGATCTGGGATTCGACGGCCATACGCCGTCGCGCTTCGACGCCGGCAACGCGTTCTGCTTCGTCCCGCTCGCGAGCCTCGACGCCCTCGCCCGAGCAAAGGCGAACAGCGCATGCTGGGCCGCCGGGTTCGACGGCGACCTGGGGGCGTTTCTCTACACGCGGGAGACCGCCGACCCCGTCCTCGCCTTCCGGGCGCGGATGCTGGCGCCGGCTGTCGGCGAGGACCCGGCGACCGGCTCCGCCGCGGCCGCCTTCGCAGGCGTCGTCATGGCGTTCGACCGGCCATCGGATGGCGAACATCTGCTGCGCATCGGCCAGGGATACGAGATGGGCCGGCCGAGCGTGATCGAGCTCGGGCTGACCGTCCGCGACGGCGCGCTGAGCTCCGCCAGCATCGGCGGCGCAGCCGTCGTGGTCGCCGAGGGCACGCTGTTCTTGCCGTGAGGCGCTAGCCCGAGAACTTGTTGGAGGCCGAGAAGCCGCGCGGCGGCAGGCGGCCGGCCTCGGCGCGGTTGCCGACCCAGTCGCGCAGCTCCTCGCCCTTCAGCGACCAGACCTTGCCGCCATTGGTGACGAAGGCGAAGCCGTCGGCGAGGTTGAACACCTTGACGTCCGAGACGCTGCCGTCGCGATAGCGCTGCAGCCGCACGCCACGGCCGCGCGCCATCTCGGCGATCTGCGAGATCGGAAACAGCAGCAGCTTGCGGTTCTGACCGATGATCGCGACCGTGTCGCCATCGGCGGGCGCAAAGGAGAGCACGCTCGCGCCCTGGTCGAGATTGACGATCTGCCGGCCCTTGCGGGTTGAGGAGAGCAGTTGGTCCTCGCCGACCAGGAAGCCGCGCGCGTCGCTCGCCACGACGAGGCGTCGCTCTCCGGGTCGGTGCGCGAACACGTCCAGCACGTCCGCGCCCTCGTCGACGTCGACCATCAGCCGGATCGGCTCGCCCGCGCCGCGGCCGCCCGGCAGCTTGGAGGCGTCGAGGGTGTAGGCCTTGCCGTTCGTCGTCACGACGATGAGCTTGGCGGTCGTCTCCGTCGGGAAGGTGAGCTTGAGGCTGTCGTCGGCCTTGAAGGTGAGGCCCGAGACGTCCTGGACATGGCCCTTGAGCGCCCGGATCCAGCCCTTCTCGGAGACCACGACGGTGATCGGCTCGCGCTCGATGAAGGCGTCCGCGACGTCAGCGGCTGCGGCCGCGGGCGGCGTCTCGAAGGTGGTGCGGCGTCTGCCGAGCGGGGTGTCCGGACCGAAGCTCTTCGCCAGCCCGTCGAGCTCCTTGCCGACCCGCCGCCACTGCTTCGCCTCGGAGGCCAGCAGGCCGCGCAGCTCCTCGCCTTCCTTGGTGAGCTTGTCGTGCTCCCGCCTGATCTCGATCTCCTCGAGCTTGGCGAGAGAACGCAGCCGGATGTTGAGGATCGCGTCGGCCTGGAGCTCGGTCAGCGAGAAGGTGGCGATCAGTTCGGCCTTCGGCTCGTCCGCCTGGCGAACGATGCGGATCACCTCGTCGATGTTCAGATAGGCGACCAGCAGGCCGTCGAGGATCTCGAGGCGTCGGACGATGGCGTCGAGGCGATGCTGCGAGCGCCGCTGGATCACCTCGCGGCGATGGTCCAGCCAATGCCGCAGCGCGTCCTTGAGGCTGAGCACCACCGGCGTCTGGCCGCGCACCAGCACGTTCATGTTGAGCGGAATGCGGGTCTCGAGCTCCGTCAGACGGAACACCGACTCCATCATCACCGCGGCGTCCACGGTGCGAGCGCGCGGCTCGATCACCAGACGGATCTCGTCCGTCGACTCGTCGCGCACGTCGACCACCAGCGGCAGCTTGCGGTCCGTGATCAGCTCGGCCAGACGCTCGACCAGCCGGCTCTTCGGCACGAGCCAGGGAATCTCGGTGACAACCGCCACCCAGGTCCCGCGGCCGAGATCCTCGACCTTCCAGCGTGCGCGCGTCCGGAACGCGCCGCGGCCGGTGCGGTAGGCCTCGGCGATGGTCGCCGGCCCGTCGATGATGACGCCGCCGGTCGGGAAGTCCGGGCCCTGCAGATGCGTCAGCAGATCGTCGGTCTCGGCGGCGGGGTTCGCCAGCAGCGCCCGGGCCGCCTCGACGAGTTCGGCGACGTTGTGAGGGGGAATGGCCGTCGCCATCCCGACCGCGATCCCCTGGCTGCCATTTGCGAGCAGGTTGGGAAACGCGCCCGGCAGCACGATCGGCTCCTGCTCGGAGCCGTCATAGGTCGGGCGGTAGTCGACGGCGTTCTCTTCCAGGCCGTCGAGCAGCAGGCGCGCCACCTCGGTGAGCCGCGCCTCGGTGTAGCGCATGGCCGCCGCGTTATCGCCGTCCACATTGCCGAAGTTGCCCTGCCCCTCGACCAGCGGCCAGCGCTGCGCGAAGTCCTGGGCGAGGCGGACCAGCGCGTCATAAACGGACTGGTCGCCATGCGGATGGTACTTGCCGATGACGTCGCCCACGACGCGGGCGCACTTCTTGAAGGCGGCGCCCGGATCGAGCTTCAGCTCCCGCATCGCCCACAGCACGCGCCGGTGAACGGGCTTCAGCCCGTCCCTGACGTCCGGCAAAGCGCGCTGCGTGATGGTCGAGAGCGCATAGGCGAGGTAGCGCTCCTCGAGCGCCGAGCGCAGCTCGACGGGGAGGACGCCATCCTCCGGCGGAGGCGCGAGTTCGCTCATGCCCCTCGCTTAAGGGGTCGACCGATTCGGAGCAACAAGCTCAAGGGTCGCAGCGCAAACGCAAAGATCCCGACGCGCCGGCGGCGGTCGGGATCCATTCGCGAAGCGGCGGAGACCTCAGGCGTTCGGCAGATGCTGCAGCGGATCGACCGTGGTCGCTCCCTTGCGCACCTCGAAGTGAAGCTGAGGCGAGGAGACGTTGCCCGTTGAGCCGGACTTGGCGATGACCTGCCCGCGGCGAACGGTGTCGCCGCGCTTCACCTTCAGCGCGCTGTTGTGCGCATACGCGGTGACCCAGCCATTGGAGTGGCGGATCAGCACGAGATTGCCGAAGCCCTTGAGCTCGCTGCCGGCGTAGGCCACGACGCCGTCGTCGGAGGCCTTCACGTCGGTGCCTTCCGGGACGGCGACGTTGATTCCGTCATTGGTCGTGCCGCTGGCCTTCGAGCCGTAGGCCGAGATCACCCGGCCTCGCACGGGCCAACGGAACGACGGGGCGGAGTCCGCGGCCGGCGCCGGATCGACCTTGAGAGCGGCGGTCTTGACGTTGTCGTCCGCCGGCTTCGCCGCCGCGACAGGAGCGGGCGCGGGCTTGGCGACGGGCGCAGCGGCGATCTGCTGGGCCGCAGG
>NZ_JBJKEX010000335.1:0-3354 GCF_045505405.1 Hansschlegelia beijingensis
CGAGAGCCAGAGCGCATTTGGCCGCGGCGCCTTGAGCACGGCCCGCGACCGCGCCGGCCCAGGCCGCGAACAGCACGACGTTGACGTCGAGCCCATGCGCGTCCTGCAGCGTCAGACACGCCGCCTGGACGCCGTCGCCGCCGTAGGTCGCGACGGCGAAGTCGCGGAGGCCGCCCCTCAGAGCCGTACGCCTGCGCGTTCGAGGATCTCCCGGGCTTTCGCCCGCTCCTCGTCGGAGATGACGAGGCGCTCCGCGAAGTCGCGGCCGGTGGGGCGCGTGGCGTCGATGCCCATCTTCGTAAGCGTGAAGTTTTCGGGATCCGAGCTCGGGTCGAGGATCGCGCCCTTGCAGCCGGGCACGAAGAAGATGTCCTTCTCCGCGCGCACGCGGGTCGCGATGGCCCAGAAGACGTCGTTCATGTCGAAGATGTCGACGTCATCGTCCACGACGATAACGTACTTCGTGTAGAGCTCCGTGCTGAGCGCCGCCATCGCCGCCATCTGCGGCTCGCCCTCCGCGATCTTCTTCAGCGAGATCACCGCCATGAAGGCGCCGCAGGTCGAGTGCGGCACGTGGACCGCCTTGACGTTCGGAATGTTGCGCTTCAACGCGTTGAGGATCTCGCCCTCGCGGGTGATGCACGAGATCAGGATGTGATCCTTCGCCATGCCGGCGACGACGCTGTGGAACATGGCGTCGCGACGCATCCTGATCCGATGCGCGAGGAAGACGTTCTGCGTGCTCCTGTAGGAGGCGTAGCCGGTGAACTCGCCGAAGGGCCCCTCGGGCTCGCGCACATCGGCGAGGATCTCGCCCTCGATGATGATCTCCGCGCCCGCCGGCACCTCGAGGTCCTGCACGCCGCACCGCGCGAGCCGATAAGGCTCCCCGAACAGCCCGCCGATGATCTCGAATTTCCGCACATGCGGCGGATAGGCGTAGGTCATCGATCCCATGTAATGGAGCGGATGCACGCCGATGGTGATCGCCGCCGGCAATGACTGGCCCATTTCCTCGGCGCGGCGGTGGAACTCGTGCATGCGGCGGCGCGAATGCAGCGACACGCCCAGCCGGTTCTTGCCCTTGAGCATCAGGCGGTGGAAGCCGGTGGTGTCCACGCCGGTGTTCGGATCGCGGGCCGTGATCTGGCCGGCCGTGATGTAGGGCGCGGCGTCGACCGTGAACTGATGCGGGATCGGCAGCCTGGTCAGGTCGACGTCGTCGCCTTCAAGAACGATGTCGTTCCAAGGGGCCTCGTCCACCGTCTCGCAGGGCAGGTAGCGCTGGCTGCGATCGCGGAAGACGGTCGGAAGATCCTGCTCGGCGACGTCGAGGCACGCCGCGAGGAGCTTGCGGCTCGCCGCCACGTTGGTGACGCAAGGCATGCCCTTGCCGCCGATGTCGTCGAACATGACGACCGGACTGCGGCCGGCGCGCTCGAGCTCGAACACGATCGAGGTCGACTGGTAGAGGGTCTCAACCCTGCCGGAAAGCTGCAGGAACTCATCGGGGAACCGGTCTCGAACCATGTTCAGGAACCCGCGAAGGCTCTGCCGGTCGGCATTCTCGAAGTGGTTCACTTCAACTCCATCGAAGCGCGTTCTGAGCCACAGCCGGCAAGGCCCGACCGTCGTTCGCCTTTCGTGCGGCGGCGGGCGGCTCCGGCAGGGGCCGTCACTGCGCAGCCGTCATCTCATGCGCCCACGAAGGCATGAGCGACGTTCGCCTATGCCGCTTTAAACCATACCGTCAGTATGCTGACGATATGGTTCAAAGAAGAGCCAAGGCGTTCACCTTGGCGTCCTCACGATCGTCAGCATTGTGAGGATCTGTGAGATCGTCAATCTCGTTTGTTGGGCGCCGCTGCCGAAATCGGTCGCAATCCGCCCCGGTGCGCGACGACGACGGCTGCGCCATAGTGGATCCGCCGAGGCGCCCGTAGCCCGAAAGGCCGTGGAATCAGGGCTCTGGGAGCGCCGGCGCCCGAAGCCGGACGGGCGGCAGCGGCGGCGGAGAGCTTGGTTTCTGTTGGATCACAAGTCGGAACGACTTTCGCAAGCGATGGCGACTTGCGGGACGCATCGGAGCGCGCGTTGAACGAGCATGCCAAATCGAAGGCCAAGGGGCTGTTCGCGCGCCCCGGCTTCATGATCCGCCGCCTCCATCAGATCTACGTCTCGATCTACCTTCAGGAGTGCGAGGCCTACGGCACCACGCCGGTGCAATCCAGCGTCCTGCAGGTGCTCCTGATGCGGCCCGGCGCGGACCAGGTGTCGCTCGCGGCGGACATCGGGATTGATCGAACGACGACGTCTAACGTGCTCTCGCGGCTCGAGGCGCGGGGCCTCGTGCGGCGCGAGGCGACCGAGAATGACCGGCGCATCCGCCGGAGCTACCTGACCGAGGCCGGGCAGGCGCTGATCATCGAAATGCAGGAGGCGCTCGAACGCGCTCATCGCCGGCTCATCGAACCGCTTCCGGAGGAGGAGCGCCGGCTGTTCATCACCCAGCTGCATCGGCTGGTCGAAGCGAACAACGACGTCGGACGCGCGCTGCTCCGCAATCTCTGACCTTCGCCTGCGCGGCGGCGTGCCGGGAGGGCGCGATATCGTTGAGGGCGTGCACCGAACGAGGGCGCGCCCGCCTAGCCGCAGTCTAAGCTGCCGGATCTCAGGGAAGACCTGATCTGGCTGTACCCGATCCCGGCTCCCGTCCATCCTAAGAGCAGAGATCGATTGCCGGGACTGGAGCCCCGTCGTGGGCTCGGATGGGGTAGCATCCATCGGCGCTGGCTCCGCGTAGTCAGCCCGTCGTCGCTTCGATCTGGACGATCCGCTTGGCCTCTCGTCTGACGCGTCGGTTGAACCGCGCCTTTGTCTTGCCGGCTACGGCAGGCCGCGAGAAGACGCAAAGCAGCCGCCGCGACCTGCGGTGAAAGGCATCCCACTCGTCTGCGTTCAGGCGTTCGCGGTGTCCCATCATCACCGTGTCTCTGGCTGGAGGGAAGGGTGGGCGTCAGTACTTGTCGCTGTCTACCCTGCGCTTCAATTCTGAGGCTGTGAAGGTGTTTTGAGCCCTCAAGAGGTGCTCGGCCAAATCTCCCCCAGCCGCCGTTTCGAGGGCTGGACGCGAGAGCAAGGGGTGTAACAGCGCTTATGAACTGGTTTCAGGGACGGCCCCGAAGATTGCTTCCAGACCTTGGTCCCAATACGGCCGCCGCCCGAACCGCTGGGCAAGCCAGTCGATCATGACCCGGACCTTCGGCGCGAGCTCGCGCGAACTCGGATAGAGCGCCCAAAGGGATTGGGTCGAGATGAGCGGATAATCGGGCAGGATCGGCACGAGGGCGCCGG
>NZ_JBJKEX010000336.1:0-3343 GCF_045505405.1 Hansschlegelia beijingensis
ACGTCATGCTTGGTGACGCGCTCGATCTCGTCGATGCGGTCGACGTCGAACGTCGCGGCGCCGCCCTTCTCCCAGATCGTCTTCGCGGCCTCCTCCGGCGGGGCCGGCGGGACGACAGGCGCGGCCGGCTGGACCCGCCGCGGCGCGACATAGGCGGCCGTTCGCGGCCAGACCGATTGCGGAACGAGCGCCACCGGAACCTCCTCTAAACGGCGCGGGAGCGCGCGAGCGTCGGCGTCTCCCGCGAAGAAGCCCCCGCGTGAGCCGGATGGGGAGGCGCAGGGCGCCGGGCCACCGCATCTGAAATTTCAATGCCGGTCGCCCGGCGCCCCACGCGCGGCGGTTTCGCGACGGCCGGGGGGATCGCGCTCCGGTCGCGGGCGGCCCGCGGCCCCTTGCGGGGTCGGTCCCTTTGCGGCATCCGGACCGAAGGCTCCCGAAGAAGCCCGAACCCGAAGGCCATCCCGCGCCTTGAGGCGCTCGAAGGCGCGGCCCCGTCCTAGTGCGGGGCGGGCGATCGCGTCTCGACCGGCCGAGGGGATACGACAACAATCCTCAGCCGGAGAGCCCAGGCCGACGTCCCGAGCCGCGAAGGTCCGGCCTCCGCGCCGCAGGCGCCGCCCTCACATCCCGCGCGAAGGGCCGGTCCGGACGCGCCTCCCCGGGGAGAAGGTTTTGGGATCATGCACGCGGGGAAGGGAGGCGTCAAGGAATAAATTCATAGCCTCACGTGTGGCATAGCCAAATGTGCGCTGATAGCGGTCCCCCCGACAGACCGGCGCTTGAAGGCGGCATGCACGCTATTGTCGTCTTCGATCCACGTCATCAGGAGGATCTGAAAGACGGCGCGATCGACCTGACTGGGAAGTAGGAGAGTAGAGAGTTCGCGGCCCTTGGGCAGATCAACGATGGCCATGTAAGGGAGGTGGCGATGCGCATGCCCGCTGATTGGCTATGGGACTACAGTATGGATCCCCAGAGCGACCTCAGGCCCGCAAGCGTTCGTACATAGGGGTTAGTGCTTCAATTACGATATTCACTATATTTCTGATGCTTTCCAGCGGGTATGGATGTCCATTTATATAAAGAATGTTAGCTGTTGCATGTATTGTCTCGGCGTTGTCTCTTTTTGACGGAGTCCCCTGATGAACTCCGCCGCCAACATTGGCTACGTAATTTACGATCTCCTTGACCGTAAGAAGCTTTCCTTCGGAAAAGCTCATGGGTGTTGCCAAAAACTCGTCTAGTGAAGCAAGTTTAGTGTTTGGATTTTCGATTATACACGGATCAGGGTTTAAGTAGCCTAACATTAAATATTCTCTAGCTGGCATATCTTCCAGAAAAGAGTCAATTCCTGATTTACCAGGTGTAGCGAATATTTTGAATTTAAAGTCTAAGCCGTGCTTTCTCTTTATTTTGTTGACAAGCGGGTGGCCGGAATCAGTTAAAAGCCTTCAATATCGCCGAGGCGTCGAGAAGGTTCTTGGCGCCGGGGTATTTGGCGATTTCCCTAAGTCTTTCTATGTCCCAAATGAACCGCGCCTCGTCAGGAAACATGGCATGACCCAAGAAAAAGACGCGGAGAGCGCAGGGGTCGATATGCGCCGTGACGCAACCCCTTTAGAGCGCTTTTCGACCCCGCCCGAAGCCTAAGCAGTAATCGACAGAACGAGAAGCGCAAATTATTGCGGTCGACGCCTAACGCGGCTTCTTAGCGCGATGCTTCCGCGAGAACACGGCGGTCGAGCTCTCTGTTTAGACGTGGTCTGCATTTTTTGATGGTTGTAAGTCAGGCGCTTGCCGGCGACGCGTCGGGTCAGGTCGTCGTGCGCTTGCGATCGCTGATTTTCACGACTGAGCGAAAGCTCAGAGGCTCCCGTCGCTCCAGGATGCGAGCTCCGTCAAGTCTATAACAGGGAAGCTGATCCCACATAAACGCGGCAGCATTGGGCCCCGCCGCAGCGCCCCCCGGAACCCTCCCCATCCTCCCGCGTTTGCTCCCCGAAGGGCACATACGCTGAGCGGGCCCATGGGCCCGCCGGGAGGACGGATATGACGCTGAAGAACACCGATATGCTTGGCCGCATGAAGCTGCTCGGCCCCGCGGCGCTCGTGGCGGCCGCGCTGGCGGCGAGCGGCGCCGCGCAGGCGCAGACCACCACCATCACCACCGACACGCCCTCGGTGACGACCGAACAGCGCCAGACCACGATCCGCACCGACGACGACGCCGCGGTCGAGAAGCGCAAGACCGTCACCGAGCACAGCGACGGCTCCGTGACCAAGGAAACGACCAAGACCAAGGTCGACGAGCCGGACACGACCACGCGCACCACAATCGAAGCGCGCTGATTTTTTTCGTCCCAAGGAGAGCTGAAGACGGCGGCCCCCGGGCCGCCGTCTTTCGATTTGCGCCGCCGCCGAAGCTTTGCCGGCGCGCCCGCGGGGGTGGTCGGGGCCGGCCGCCGCAACAGATGGTAGCGTGATGACACCTTAGGTTCGTCGCTGGAGTCTCGCGGTGGCAGGTCTCGCCTCGTTCACGCGCTGCGCCGCTTGGCTCCTGCTCGGCTCTACGCCGGCCCTCGCGCATTTCCAGGAGATCATCCCTTCCGCCGACGTGCTGCCCGGCGGCGGCCGCGTCACGGTCGACATGATCTTCACGCACCCCTTTGACGGCGGGCCGGCGATGGAGATGAAGCGCCCCGTGCGGGCGGGCGTGCTGAAGGACGGGAAGAAGCTCGATCTCTCGGCGTCTCTCGCCCCCAAAACCTTCGGCGACGCGAACGGCTGGACGCTCGTCCATGACATGGGCGAGCCGGGCGCGGCGGTCTTCTATGTCGAGCCGGAACCCTATTTCGAGCCCGCCGAGAACAAGCAGATCGTCCACTACGCCAAGGTGATCGTCGACAGCTTCGCCTCCGGCGAGGGCTGGGACGCGCTGGTCGGCCTGCCGGTCGAGATCCGCCCGCTGACGCGGCCGACCGGGCTGTGGACCGGGAACCAGTTTTCCGGCGTCGTGCTGAAGAACGGAAAGCCCGCGCCCCACGCCGAGATCGAGGTCGAGTTCATCAATGACGGCTCGGTGAAGGCGCCGAACGACGCCTTCGTCACCCAGGTCCTGAAGGCCGACGCCAACGGGACGTTCTCCTACGCCATGCCGCGCGGCGGCTGGTGGGGCTTCGCGGCGCTGATCGAGGGCGACGCGCCGGGCCGCTCGCCCGACGGGCGCGAGGTCGCGGTGGAGGAGGGCGGCCTCATCTGGGTCAAGGCGACCGACATGGAAGACCGCCGCGCCCGGCTCGCCCATGTCATGGACGAGCGTCCAGCCGTTCGCGTCGCCGAA
>NZ_JBJKEX010000337.1:0-3330 GCF_045505405.1 Hansschlegelia beijingensis
CACCCTCGGCGCCGCCGCCAGCGCGGCGAGCGCGGCGAAGATCGCGGCCTGCCCGATGACGACCGACCCAAGCCGCAGATCGAGCAGCGACAGCGGCGCGGCCGCGAAGATCGCCAGAAAGCCTGCGATGACCAGCGCGACCGCGACGTCACGCTCCTCGCAAGGCTCGGTCTCGATCACCACAACGATCTCGCCCGCAGTGCGGGCTTCGGCCGCCGTGACGGCCTCCGTGATGCGCTTCCGGTCGGCCTCCGTCAGAGCCGACGCATCCTGAGCGCAGGGCGCTTCTCTCACCATCCGCCGGAAGCTCCGCCGCCGCCCGAAGAGCCGCCCCCGCCGCCCCCGAAACCACCTCCGCCGCCTCCGGACCAGCCCCCGTCGAAACCCCCGGGGCCACCAACGACCCACGGGCCATGGCGTCTCGAGCCGCCGCCGCCGCCACGAATCGAGCGCCAGAGCACATAGAGGACGATCAGCAGGAACAGGATCATGAAGATGTCGACTTCCGTCAGACTCTCTTCCTGCTCGCTCAACTGCGCCGCGCGGGCCTTGTACTCTTCGGCCTGCCCGGAGAACACGGCCATCACGTCGTCAGCGCCGCGCTCGATTCCGCCCGGTATGTCGCCGGCGCGGAAGCGCGGCAGGATCGCGTTCTCGATGATCAGTCGTGAAACCGCATCGGTGAGGTCGCCCTCAAGGCCATAGCCGACCTCGATCCTGACCTTGCGATCCGCGGGCGCGACGAGCAGGAGCACGCCGTCGTTGCGCGTCGCGTCGCCGAGCTTCCAGGCGCGGAACAGGCGGTTGCCGAAATCCTCGACGCTGGTCCCCTGCAGGGACGGCACCGTCGCGATCGCGAACTGGTGCCCAGTGCGTTCCTGAAACGATTTGAGCTTGGCGATCAGCGCCTGTTCTTCGGCCGGCGGCAGCACGTCCGCCGCATCCACCACATAATTGGTGAAGGGCGGGAAGGTGAGCTCCGCGCGGACGGGCCCGATCGCCGCCAGCACGAGAAGCGTGAGCGCAAGCAGCCTGCCGAGAACGCGCGTGGGCATCATGGGGCTAGCTTAGCCGAGGGCGGCGCCGTCCTCCGGCTCATCCGAAGGACGCCGCCAGGGGGAACGCTCGGCGCCTGAGCGCCGAGCGGGCCCGGTTCAGGTGTTCATCGACTCGAAGAAGTCGGCGTTGGTCTTGGTGGAGCGCAGCTTGTCCAGCAGGAACTCGATCGCGTCGACCGTGCCCATCGGATTCAGAATGCGGCGCAGAACGTACATCTTCTTGAGCTGATCGGCCGGAACGATGAGCTCTTCCTTGCGGGTGCCGGACCGCGTGATGTCCATCGACGGGAACACGCGCTTGTCCGAGACCTTGCGGTCCAGGATGATCTCGGAATTGCCGGTGCCCTTGAACTCCTCGAAGATCACCTCGTCCATGCGCGAGCCGGTGTCGATCAGCGCCGACGCGATGATCGTGAGCGAGCCGCCTTCCTCGATGTTTCGCGCCGCGCCGAAGAAACGCTTCGGGCGCTGCAGCGCGTTGGCGTCGACGCCGCCCGTCAGCACCTTGCCGGAGGACGGCACCACGGTGTTGTAGGCGCGGCCAAGGCGGGTGATCGAGTCGAGCAGGATGACGACGTCGCGCCCGTGCTCCACGAGGCGCTTGGCCTTCTCGATCACCATCTCGGCGACCTGGACGTGGCGCTGCGCCGGCTCGTCGAAGGTCGAGGAGATGACCTCGCCCTTCACGGAGCGCTGCATGTCCGTGACTTCCTCGGGCCGCTCGTCGATCAGCAGGACGATGAGGTAGCACTCGGGATGGTTGGCGGCGATCGCGGTCGCGATGTTCTGCATCATGACCGTCTTGCCCGTCCGGGGCGGGGCGACGATCAGCGCGCGCTGGCCCTTTCCGAGCGGGGCGACGATGTCGATCACGCGGGTCGACATGTCCTTCTTGGTCGGGTTCTCGATCTCCATCCTGAGCCGCTCGTCAGGGTAGAGCGGGGTCAGGTTGTCGAAATGGACCTTGTGGCGCGCCTTGTCCGGGTCCTCGAAGTTGATCGTGTTGACCTTGAGCAGCGCGAAGTAACGCTCGCTCTCCTTCGGGCTGCGGATCTGGCCCTCGACGGTGTCGCCGGTGCGCAGCGAGAAGCGCCTGATCTGCGAAGGCGAGATGTAGATGTCGTCGGGGCCCGGCAGGTAGTTCGCGTCCGGCGACCTCAGGAAGCCGAAGCCGTCCTGGAGAACCTCCACGACGCCGCCGCCGATGATGTCGACGTCGCGCGCCGCGAGCTGCTTCAGGATGGCGAACAGCAGTTCCTGCTTGCGCAGCGTGCTCGCGTTCTCGACCTCGAGCTCCTCGGCCTGGGCGAGAATTTCGGTCGGCGACTTGGCCTTGAGATCAAAGAGCCTGACTTCTGGCATCGGTGGCCTTTGGCAGTGGGGTCCGGCGCAGGTCGCCGGGCGCAAGGAAGAAGAGAGGAGACGGACGATCGCCGGGCGGCGCGTCGGCGGAGGACCAGCCGGTCTTCCGTGGTCGTGGCGTCGGAGGGCCTCGGTCCCGCTCACGGGACGTGACGAGCTCTGAACTGAACCCGTGCGCCGACAACCGACTCTTGAGAGGAATCCCTCTTACCGGGAGACGGGCCGCTCCACAAGTGGCATGCGCGCGGTCACGAGGATTTGGGCCGTCAGAAGGGCTTCACGATCACGAGGATGACGATCGCCAGCATCAGCACGGCCGGAACCTCGTTGATGATCCGGTAAAAGCGCGCGGAGCGTACGTTCCGGTCATTCGCGAAATCGCGCGTGTAGCGGGCCAGCATCCCGTGGATCGCGGTGAGGATCAGAACAAGCAGCAACTTGGCGTGCAGCCAGCCCGACGTCATCCAGCCGCCCTGCCAGACCAGCGTGAGGCCGGCGAGCCAGGTGACGATCATCGAAGGCGTGGCGATCCCCCTCAGCAACCGCCGCTCCATGACCTTGAAGGTCTCGGAGGTCTCAGAGCCGACCGGAGCGCCGACGTGATAGACGAACAGGCGCGGCAGATAGAGCATCGCCGCCATCCAGGCGATCACCGCCGCGACGTGCAGCGCCTTGATCCAGAGATAGACGTCCATCTGCCCTCGAATCGGAACCGCGCAAATGGCGTGCGCAGCGGCAGCCTACCGGTTTCGCCGGACGCGCGCCACGAGCCGCCCGACATGCTCCGGCGGCGTGTGCTGCCGCACCCCGTGGCACATATTCGAAGTTGCGGCCCCTCAGGAACTCCGCCCGCACCACCCCGACCAGCGCGGTCCAGGAGAACAGCAGGAGAATGCCGAGCAGGACCCAC
>NZ_JBJKEX010000338.1:0-3328 GCF_045505405.1 Hansschlegelia beijingensis
CGGCTCCGCCGAGCCGGTGCCGCCGCGCACGCAGCGCTTCATCATCGACTTCTCGAGCGGCGACCTCGGCTTCTTCCTGGCCGGTCCGAGCGGCCGAAGCTCTCCACGCCGACCTGCGTGACCTCGCCGCCATTCGCGCCGTGGCGGAACACCGGACCCGCATAGGAATAGGAAGCCGCCCGGCCGGCCTCGCCGCCTGCGAGGTGCAGCAGCGCGGTCGGGATCGTGAAATCCGGTCGCAGGCAGAGTTCGCGGCCCTCGGCGTCGAGCGTGAGGAACATGCGCTGGCGCAGGTCCTCGCCCATGACGTCGAGGAACGGCTCGGCGGGCTGGAGGATCGGCACGTCCACGCGCGCGAAGCCGGCGGCCTCGAAACGGTCGATCAGGGTTTTGAGCAGGGGACTCGACATCGGATGGGCGGGCCAGGGGTCAGGATTTCAGGGCGCGTCTAGCAGCCGAGCCCGCCGGGCGCGACTTTTTTCCGCGCGGACAAGGCCGCCTGGGTCGCGCCTCGCGGCGTTTGGTCCTGTCCATCTCTCCCTCCGGCGGCGTAGAGATGAGGCGTGGCTCTCTTGTTCCGATCCCGCCGGGAGGACCCCGGCCGCGCCGATGCTTCCCGTAGGGTCGCCGCGCTCGTCCGCGGCGCGCTGTCGCTCGGCGAGGACGACGCCGTCACGGTCAGCGAGATCGACTGCGGCGACCCGGCCTGCGGCGGCGCCGAGACCGTCGTTCTGATCATGCGCCCCGGCCGCAAGACCGAGGCCGTGAAGTTCATGAAGCCGATGACGGAGGTCACCGAGCAGGACGTGCGGGAGAAGTTCGCCGACTTCTCCTAGACGTGCCGGGACAGGATCGCCCGGACCTCCTCGACCAGCCGCTCCTCCGGCACCGTCACCTGCGCGGGCCGGCTCTCGGTCCACTCGGAGCGGTCGGAGATCGCGGCCGCGGCCCTGGCGCCTTCGATCAGGTCCTTGAGCGTCACCTCGCCCTTCTCCCGCTCGTCGGAGCCCTGGATCACCACGCAGGGGCTGTGGCGGCGGTCGGCGTATTTCATCTGCGCCTTCATGCCGGAGGCGCCGAGATAGACCTCGGCGGCGATGCCGGCGGCGCGCAGGGTCGCAGCCTGCGCCATGGAGCGGCCGATGTGCTCGCGGTCGAGCGCAAGCACCACGACGGGTCCCAGCGCGGCCGCCGCGTCGGCGCCTTTCAGGGCGCGCAGCGCGGCCTGAAGGCGTGAGACGCCGATCGAGAAGCCCGTCGCCGGCACGTTCTCGGCCATGAAGCGCCCGACCAGCCCGTCATAGCGGCCGCCGCCGCCGACCGAGCCGAACTGGATCGGCCGGCCGTCCTCGTCCTCGATCTTGAAGGTGAGCTGGGCCTCGAACACCGGGCCGGTGTAATATTCCAGGCCGCGGACCACCGACGGATCGAGCTCCACGCGGTCGCCATAACCCGCCTGGTCGATCAGGGTGGCGACGGCCGAGAGCTCGCGCGCGCCCTCCTGGCCGGCGCCCGGCTCCGGGAACTCGTCGAACAGCCGCCGCGCCGTCTGCAGATTGTCGGCCGCCTTGGCCTTCAGGATGTCGAGCACGCGAACCGCCGAATCCGCGTCGAGCCCGGCGCCCTTGGTGAAGTCGCCGCTCTCGTCCTTGCGGCCCTCGCCGAGCAGCGCGCGGACGCCCTCCGGCCCGAGCCGGTCGAGCTTGTCGATGGCGCGCAGCACGATCAGCCGGCGACCGGCGTTCTCGGGGCCGCCGAGGCCGATCGCCTCCATCACGCCGTCGAGGATCTTGCGGTTGTTGACCTTCACGACATAGTCGCCGCGCCGGATGCCGACCGCCTCGAGCGCGTCGGCCATCATCATGCACATCTCGGCGTCGGCCGAGACCGACGGCGCGCCCACGATGTCGGCGTCGAACTGCAGGAACTGGCGGAAACGCCCCGGGCCGGGCTTCTCGTTGCGGAACACCGGCCCGAGGCGATAGCTGCGATAGGGCTTCGGCAGGCGCTGGAAGTTCTCGGCGACGAAGCGGGCAAGCGGCGCGGTCAGGTCGTAGCGCAGCGACAGCCACTGCTCGTCGTCGTCCTTGAGCGAGAACACTCCGGCGTTCGGCCGGTCCTGGTCGGGCAGGAACTTGCCGAGCGCGTCGGTGTATTCGAAGAACGGCGTCTCGATCGCCTCGAACCCCCAGAGCTCATAGGTCCGGCGGATGGCTTCCGTCATCTCCCGGGTCGCCGCGAGTTCGGCCGCGCCGCGATCGGCGAAGCCGCGCGGCAGGCGAGCGGGCGTGAGGTCGGTGCGGCGGGCGTTCATCGCAATGAGGTCTCGGAGCTTCGGAGGCGCGGCCTGCTCCTAGAGCTTTTCGCCGCGCCGGGAAACCCTGCGGGTCAGGACGCGCCGGCCCCGAGCAGTTCCGCCACCGTCTCCTCGGCGATCGCGAAGGCCGCGCTGGCGCCGAAGCCGGAGGCCGCCACGACGATGCGGACATTCTCCTCCGGCGCCTCGACCACCACCGGGCGGTCCGCCGAAAAGGCGTAGGTCCCGCTCCAGCGCGAGACGACATGCTTGGGCCGCTTGCCGAACACGGCCGCGAGCTCGTCCAGGATCAGGTCGTCGATCGTCTGGAGCAGGAACGGATCCGGCGTCGCGTCGAGGGTGCGGCTCGCCCCGACGACCAACGAGCCGTCCGCCGACTGCGAGGCGAGCAGCACGACGCCATGCTGGAGGTGCTCGGGCTGCTCGGCCTCGAGCCGCGCGCGCAGCGCGTCGACCCCCTCGACATCCTGGAGCGCCGGCATGCGGACGGCGGAGAGGTCGGTCGAGACCGCGCCGGGCAGCTCGAAGCTGTCCTCATAGCGCACCCGCATCATCTGCGACTTCGCCCGGGTCAGTCCGAGGCTGGAGAGCCGGTCGCCAAACAGCGAGCGCAAATCGTCGCCGGGGCAGACCACCGCGCATTTGGCCCTTATGGGCCCCCGCGAGGTCGCAAGCGCGCCGTCGCCGATCGCCGTCACCGCGGTCTCCCAACGGAACGCCACGCCATGCGCGTCCTCGAGCCAGGCCGCGATCTTCGGCAGAGCCGACTTGGCCTCCACCCTGATCTCGTCGGGACTCCAGAACACGCCGGCGATGTCGCCGCGGAACTGCGGGAACAAGGCGTGCGCGTCCTCCGGCTCGTAGAAGACGCAGCCCGGAGCAGGTTCGGTCGCCGCGTAGGCGGCGAGCACGCTGGCGGCCTCCGGCCGGCGGGCGACGATGGCCAGCCCTTCATGGTCGACCCGCACGCCCGCCTGGGCGCAGACCTCGCCCCAGACCTCGCGCGAGATC
>NZ_JBJKEX010000339.1:0-3324 GCF_045505405.1 Hansschlegelia beijingensis
GGATCGCCGCGTTCGCGGCGGCCGGGCTTCCGGTCGACGCCATGCGGTTCTCCGCCGGCACCGGCCAGGGGCTCGACTATTACGACGGCCTTGTCTTCGAACTCGCGCGCCCCGGCGGCGGAGAGCCGCTCGGGGGCGGCGGCCGCTATGACGGGCTGCTCAAGGCGCTCGGCGCGAAGCAGCCCGCCCCGGCGGTCGGATTCGCGCTCTGGCTCGACCGCTTCGAGGAGACCGCGCGATGAGCGGACTGGTTCTCGCCGTCCCCTCCAAGGGGCGCCTGCAGGAGAACGTGCAGGCCTTCTTCGCCCGCGCCGGGTTGACCTTCGTGCAGCCTGGCGGCTCGCGCGACTACCGCGGCGCGATCGCCGACGTGCCGGATGTCGAGATCGCCTATCTGTCGGCCTCCGACATCGCCGGCCAGCTTGCGAGCGGCGCGGTCCATCTCGGGGTCACGGGCGAGGATCTGGTCCGCGAGACGATCCCCGACGCCGACCAGCGGGTGAAGCTGCTGCAGCCGCTCGGCTTCGGCTACGCCAATGTCGTGGTGGCCGCGCCCAAGGCGTGGATCGACGTCAGCACGATGTCGGATCTCGACGACGTGGCCGAGGACATGCGCCGCCGCCATGGCCGCAGGCTCCGGGTCGCGACCAAATACGTCAACCTCACCCGCGGCTTCTTCGCCTGGAAGAAGCCCGCCGAGGGGCGCAGCGGCCCGGGGGTCTCGAACTACCGGATCGTCGAGAGCGTGGGCGCCACCGAGGGCGCGCCGGCGGCGGGCTCGGCCGACGTGATCGTGGACATCACCACCACGGGCGCGACGCTCGTCGCCAACGGGCTCAGGGTGCTGGACGACGGCGTGATCCTGCGCAGCCAGGCGCAGCTCGTCGCGAGCCTGCAGGCGGACTGGAGCCCCGCGGCCCGCAATGCGGCCCGTACGATCCTGACCCGGATCGCGGCCGAGGTGCGCGCCCGCAGCGTGCGCGAAGTCAGGGCGATGATGCCAAGCCGCGTCGAGCGGCTGATCGTCGACCTTGCGGCGCGCTTCGACGCGCGCGCGCCGTTCGGCGCGCCTGCGCCGGGAACGCCGCTCGTGCTGCATGCGCCCAAGCGCGCCGTCTTCGATCTGGTGGAGGCGCTGTCAGCGGCCGGCGCGGGCGCCGTCACGGTCTCGACGCTCGAGGACGTGTTCGAACCCTCGCCCGCTCTGGTCGAGGATCTGTTCGGCGCGCTGGGGAGCTGAAAAAGGAAAAGGCGGAACCGCCTCGGGGGGTAGCGGTTCCGCCTCATGAAGTCGGCCAGTCGGGGGGCTAGCCGGCTTTGTCAAAAGCTCGTTGCGAGCTTCCGAGCTTAGAACGGCGAATCAGGCTGGCGGTTCCGGGACGACGCAAAAAAACTTTCGGCCCTCAGTGGAGCGGCGGCAGAGCCGTTCCGAGCCGCTGCTCCAGGAAGGCGATGGTGCGGTCCCAGGCGAGCGCGGCCGCCTTGCGATCGTAGCGCGCCGGGTTTGCGTCGTTGTTGAAGGCGTGGTTCGCGCCCTCGTAAATGAACAGCTGATAGTCCTTGCCCGCCTCCTTCAACGCCTTCTCGAAGGCGGGCACGCCGGCGTTGATGCGCTCGTCCAGCCCCGCATAGTGAAGCAGCAGCGGCGCCTTCACCTCGGCGGCCTGGTCCGGCTCGAGCGTCTGGCCGTAATAGGCCACCGCGGCCTTGAGATCGGGTGAGGCGACCGCGAGCCTGTTCGCCATGCCGCCGCCCCAGCAGAACCCGACCGCGCCCACGGCGCCGTTGCTCTCCGGGCGCTTCGCGAGGAACGAGACCGCGGCGACAAGCGCCTCGGTGGCCTTTCCGAGATCCAGCGCCGCGATCAGTTCGCGCGCCTTGTCCTCGTCCGGCGGCGTGCCGCCGACCGGCGACAGCAGATCGACGCCGAGCGCCAGGAAACCCGACACCGCCAGACGGCGCGTCACGTCTTCGATATGGGGGTTCAGGCCGCGATTCTCGTGGATCACGATCACGCCGGGCCGCTTCGCCTCCCCGACCGGACGTGCGAGCAGCGCCGAGTAAGGCCCCGCGGGCGTCTCGAAGGTGACCTTCTCCGTCACGATGCGGCGGTCGTCGGGCGCCACGATCGCGGCGCGCGCGTAATCGTTCGAGAGAACCCCGAGCGCCGCGTTCGCGGCCGCCACGGAGCCCACCAGGGCGACAAGCCGCTGAAAGAAGGCGCGCCGGCCGAGTTCGCCATGGGTGTAGCGGTCGTAGAGCGCGATCACGCGCTGTTCAGGCCGAAGCTTCATGAGGACGCCCCCGTGCGCCGCGATGCGCGACGTGCGGCGCCGACCCTACATCGCAGGCGTCGCAGGAAGCGATCCTCACGCACAGTTCATCGTGGCGGCGAGACCGCGCGGGCGATCGCCTCGAACTCCGGCTTGCGCCCCTCGAAGCCGGCCTTGTCGCCGACGCAGACCACCGTCGTGCGCCCCTTGGGCGTATCGATCAGTACCAGATAGGAGCGGAGCTCGGCCGCCTTGGGCTCCCCTTCCGTGGACTTGAAGTCGGCGACCACCGCCGCGCCGGCGAGCCCGCCCTGCTCGAACGGCATGACGCTTTCCACGTCGTAGCGCAGCGACAGGGTGGCCCGGATCAGCTCCGTCCATTCCTTCTTCTGGGTGAAGGCGTTGATGTCCGCCTGGCTGAGCCCGGCGTTCTGCGGCGCGGCCTGGAAGGCGATCTTGCAGCCGGTGTCGGCCTCGTTGGCCTTCTGCACCGCGAACACGACGGCGTAGCGGGCGTCGCCCTCGGCGCGCGAAGCCTCGTAGCCCTCCGGGGGAAGCACCGCGAGGCCCGTGGCCTCGTCCCGCAGCGGCTCCGCCGCGAAAGCGCCGCCCATCATGAACGCCGTGGCGAGAATGTAGGCCACGCCTTTGAGGCTCATCCGCAACCCTCTGACCACAGGCGATGTCCGCCCAATGCGGCGCCCCACGCGCCATTCTCAGCCCCGCATAGCCTGCGCGCGCGGCCAAAAGGTGGAAACGCATCAATTAAGCTAACCGCCGCTCGCTCCGTCCCATCCGCCGATCGGCGGCCTCGGCGCAAAACGCCTCCAGGCTTCTCCGGACCCAATCGGACCTCTCTGGCGTTTGGATGGGAGGCGAGCGAGGGCGTACGGCATGAAGATCAAAGCGTTGGGCGGCGCGTTCGCCGCCATTCTGTGGTGCGCCGGAGCCTTGGCGGCGCCGGAGCAGCCCGCCCCGCCCGCCCCTCCTGAGCTCACCGAGCAGGCGATCGACGCCGCGACCTTCGAGGACTGGCGCCCCCGCGACGAGG
>NZ_JBJKEX010000033.1:0-18135 GCF_045505405.1 Hansschlegelia beijingensis
GAACTCGGCGAGCGGCGCGCGATCCAGCGCGACCTCCGCGCCGATCAGCGTGACGTCGCGGGCCTCTATCCTGCCGGCGAGCAGCGGGAGGATCCGCGGCGAGGAGGTCAATCTTCGAGCGGTGGCGAAAGGCGGCTCGCCGTCCTGGGAGATCCGCACCCCCTCGAGCGTCACGCGCGGCGTCGGGAAGAACCTCACCACCGGCTGCTGGTCGGACTCGATCCGCAGGCCGGAAGCGTCGCGCAGGGCCGCCAGCACGGCCGCCTCCGCGCCGTGGCCGGGCGCTCTTGCGACGCTGAGGCAGACGGCCGCGACAAGGGCGGCCGCAGCCGCCGCGAGGCCGATGGCGGCGACGCGACGCATCGAATTGCGATCCTTCCGATGATTGAGCCGGTTTAACGCCTCGCGCTTATACCGCCGCGCGAATTAGGCTCAAAATGGCTTGGCGGCCCGCTATCTTTCGCAAGCATGCACGTAGCCGGCCAGCGCCGCCTGGGAGCTCCGCATGACGACTGACGCCGAAGCGCCGCTCTGGATCCCGCCGCTGTCGCGCACGGCGGCGAGCGCGATGAGGGATTTCGCGGACCGGGCCGCCGCGCGCGCCCGACGGCCGCTCAGGACGTTTCGTGATCTGCACGCCTGGTCGGTCGAGGATCGCGCCGGCTTCTGGGACCTGGTCTGGGACTTCTGCCGGATCGTCGGCCACAAGGGCGAGCGGGTCCTAGAGAACGGCGACGCGATGCCGGGCGCGCGGTTCTTTCCGGACGCGCGGCTGAACTTCGCCGAGAACCTGCTCCGCAAATCCGGCCCGGGTGACGCGATCGTGTTCCGCGGCGAGGACAAGGCCGAGGCGCGGCTGAGCTGGGACGAGCTTCGCGGGCTGGTCTCGCGCATCCAGCAGGCGCTTGCGGCCGCGGGCGTCGGCGAGGGCGACCGGGTCGCGGCCATGATGCCGAACCGGCCCGAGACGATCGCCTTCATGCTGGCGACCGCCTCGCTCGGCGCCATCTGGTCGTCCTGCTCGCCGGACTTCGGCGAGCGCGGCGTGCTCGACCGCTTCGGGCAGATCGAGCCGAAGGTGTTCGTCACGGTCGACGGCTACTGGTACGCCGGCAAACGGATCGAGATCGCCGGCAAGCTGAAGTCCATCGTGGACGAACTGCCGACCGTCGAGCGCACCGTCGTCACGCCCTATCTCGGCGACGCCGAAGAGGTCGCGGCGGGCCTGCGCGGCGGGGTCTCGCTGGAGGGATTTCTCGATGGCTTCGGAGCGCGCGAGCCCAGCTTCGCGCGGCTGCCCTTCGACCACCCGCTGTTCATCCTGTTCTCCTCGGGCACGACGGGCGTTCCGAAATGCATCGTGCATTGCGCGGGCGGCGCGCTGCTGCAGCTCGTCAAGGAGCACAAGCTGCATTGCGACAACCGGCCGGGCGACCGGGTATTCTACTTCACCACCTGCGGCTGGATGATGTGGAACTGGCTCGTCGTGGGTCTCGCGGCCGAGGCGACGCTGCTGCTCTATGACGGCTCGCCGTTCCACCCCGCGCCGACGGTGCTGTTCGACTTCGCGCAGGCCGAGCGGATGACGTTCTTCGGCACGTCCGCCAAGTGGATCGCCGGCGCCAGGAAGCAGGGGCTGCGGCCGCGCGACACGCATGATCTCTCAAGCGTGCGGGTGATGGCCTCCACCGGCTCGCCGCTCGCGGCCGCGAGCTTCGACTGGGTCTATGAGGCGGTGAAGCCCGACATCCAGCTCGCCTCGATCTCCGGCGGCACCGACATCGTCTCCTGCTTCGTGCTCGGCAATCCGCTCGAGCCGGTCTGGCGCGGCGAGATCCAGGGGCCGGGGCTCGGCCTCGCGATGGCGACGCTCGACGACGACGGCCGGCCGCTCGCCGCCGGCAAGGGCGAACTGGCCTGCCTGAAGCCGTTCCCGACCATGCCGATCGGCTTCTGGAACGACCCGGACGGCGCGAAGTACCACGCGGCCTATTTCGACCGCTTCCCCAACGTCTGGGTGCATGGCGACTTCGCCGAGTGGACCCCGCATGGCGGGATGATCATCCACGGCCGCTCGGACGCGACGCTCAATCCCGGCGGCGTGCGGATCGGCACCGCCGAGATCTACGCGCAGGTCGAGAAGCTGGAGGAGGTCGTGGAGGCGATCTGCATCGGCCAGGATTACGACGGCGACGTCCGGGTGGTGCTGTTCCTGCGGCTCAAGGAGGGCGTCAGGCTCGACGAAGAGCTGACGAAACGCGTCAAGGCCCGCATCCGCGAGGGCGCCTCGCCGCGCCACGTGCCGGCGAAGATCGTGGCCGTGACGGACATCCCGCGCACCAAGTCCGGCAAGATCGTCGAGCTCGCGGTGCGCGAGGTGGTGCACGGCCGCCCGGTGAAGAACAAGGAGGCGCTCGCCAACCCGGAAGCGCTCGCGCTGTTCGAGAAGCTCGAAGCGCTGCAGGATTGACGAAAGGGCGCCGCCGGGCGGCGGGGCGGGGCGTCCTCAGGACAGGCCGTCATGGTCCGGCTTGATCGGACCATCCATGTCGAAGCCCACGCTCGACGTCGAACATGGGTCCTCCGGTCGGGCCGGAGGATGAGGGCGGCGGTTCGGGCGCCTGCCGCCGCGCCTCACCCCAGCTTCAAGAACTCCCGCCCGGCCTTCACCAGATCGAACGCCTTCCACCCGCCGCTTCCGTCCGGCAGCTCGTAGCGGACGATGTCGGCCGTGGCGTAGGTCCGCGACAGGCGCGACGGCAGGAAGGAGCCGGTGCCGACGACGTCGACCGGCGCCGAGAGATTGCCGAAAGCGCGGCACTTCAGCGTGTCGAACCCGGACGAGACCACGATCCGCGCCTCGTGGAATCCGGCCTCGTCCAGCGCCTTGCGGAAGTGCACCGCGGCCGCGGCCGTGACCCCGGTTCCGAACAGGAGCTTGTCGCGGACCTCGTCGGCCGACATGGCCCCGGCCTCCTCGAACTCGGAGCCGGCGAGCGCGAGCCGGACGATCTCGGCCGGCGTCTTGCAATCCGTCCAGGCCAGAAGGGTCCGGACGCTCTCGTCCCAGTCGAGCCCCTCGAGGTGCCGGCCGCCATGGGTGTCCAGCCGGAACGCGAGCCGCTTGCCCGCGCGGCCGGGGCCGTCCGGGCCGTAGAACCAGCCGCAGACGGCGAGCGCGTCCGAGACCTCGCGGCCGTCATAGTCGTTGAGGACGGTGTAGCTCTCCTCGTCGGGGAACTGCGCGGCGTAGAGCCTGGCCGCCTCGAGGGTCGCGCTCTCGACCTCCGGATCGCGGCCGGCGGCGAGCATGCGGGCCTTGGCGTAGCCGATCAGCGAATGCGGCATGGTGCCGAGCCCCTGCGGCGTGCCGAACAGCGGCGCGGCGATGTCGGTCGAGGTGCCGACGAAGCCCTTCGCGCCCGTCAGTCGCGCGGCGCGGGAGCCGACCGCCGCGCCGTAGGAGCAGGCGAGATGCATGTCGTCGCCGGTCGTGTGGCGAGCCTCCATGGCGAGGAAAGCGGCCCCGGGCAGCGCGACGCACATCGAAAAGGCGTTCTGGGCGGACACGCAGGGGAAGCCGATCCGCTGCAGCAGCAGCGTCTCGATCGGCGACAGCGCGGCGAGCGAGCCGGCGACGTAGAGCATCGGCAGCCCGGCAGTCAGCGGGGCGCCTTCCGGGACCACGCGGGTGATCTCGAGCGGGATTGCGGCGTCGGCGGGGTAGACTTGCCTCAGGAAGTCGACCGCGGGATCGATCGCCACCACCACGTCGGTCCGCAGGAACACCGCATAGGTCGCACGCGCGTCGCCATGGGCGGCGAGGATCTCGGCGGTCTTCGCGAAGTATTTGTCCGTCCGCGCGGCGACGAAATCCGGGCCGGGAGCGCTGGAGGTCATCGCCTGGCGGGCTCCCATAGGGCGGCCGGCCGGACGCCGGACCGCATGGCGGGACTCAGTCCTCGGCCTTGGCTTCCGCGGCGTCGATGGTCTTCAGCGCCGCCGGGTTCGGCATCGAGATGATGTTGTAGCCGGCGTCGACGAAATGGATCTCGCCGGTCACGCCGGCCGAGAGCGGCGACAGCAGGTAGAGCGCGGCGCCGCCGACGTCCTCGATCGTCACGGGCCGCCGCAGCGGCGAATGGCGACGCTGGAAATCGTACATCAGGCGCGCGTCCGCGATGCCTGCGCCGGCGAGCGTGCGCACCGGGCCCGCGGAGATCGCGTTCACGCGGATGCCCTGCGGGCCGTAATCGGCCGCTAGATAGCGCACGCTCGCCTCGAGCGCGGCCTTGGCGACGCCCATCACGTTGTAGTTCGGCATGACGCGGGTGGCGCCGCCATAGGTCATCGTCAGCATCGAGCCGCCGGCGGGCATGATCTCCGCTGCGCGCTTGGCGAGCTCGGTGAACGAGAAGGCCGAGATCACCATCGTGCGGGAGAAGTTCTCGCGCGTGGTGTCGGCGTAGCGGCCCTTGAGCTCGTTCTTGTTCGAGAAGCCGATCGCGTGGACCAGGATGTCGAGTTCGCCCCAGCGCTCCTTGAGCGCGTCGAAGACGGCGCCGACCGAGGCGAGGTCCTCGACGTCGCAGGGCAGCACGATGTCCGAGCCGAGGCTCGCCGCCAGCGGGCGCACGCGCTTGCCCAGCGCCTCGCCCTGATAGGTGAAGGCGATCTCGGCCCCCGCCTGGCTCAGCGCCTTCGCGACCCCCCAGGCGATCGAGTGGTCGTTTGCGACGCCCATGACGAGGGCGCGCTTGCCTGAAAGAAGTCCGGCGACCATGGGGTCCCCCGTGGTTTCGCCGGAGACGACCCGCGTCATCCCGGCCGAAGAGAAGCGGAGAGCCGGGATCGTTCTCCGGATCCGGCGGCTCATTCTGAAGAGGATCCCGGATCGGCCTGGAGCCGCCCGGGATGACGTTGCGCGACCGGGACCGTCAGATCCGTTCGAACACCAGCGTGGCGTTGGTGCCGCCGAAGCCGAAGGAGTTCGACATCACGGCGTTGAGCTTCACGTCGTCCTTGCGCTCGCGCAGGATCGGCATGTCGGCGAAGGCCGGGTCGAGCTCCTCGATGTTGGCGCTCTCGGCCATGAAGCCGTTCTGCATCATCAGCAGCGAGTAGATCGCCTCCTGCACGCCGGCGGCGCCCAGCGAGTGGCCGGTGAGCGACTTCGTGGCCGAGATCGGCGGGCACTTGTCGCCGAACACCGCCCGCAGCGCCTCGATCTCCTTGAGGTCGCCGACCGGCGTCGAGGTCGCGTGCGGGTTGACGTAGTCGATCGGGTTCCGGGTCGTGGCGAGCGCCATCTTCATGCAGCGCATCGCGCCTTCGCCGGACGGCGCGACCATGTCGTAGCCGTCGGAGGTGGCGCCATAGCCGGTGAGCTCGGCGTAGATCTTCGCGCCGCGGGCCTTGGCGTGCTCCAGCTCCTCGAGCACCAGGACGCCGGCGCCGCCGGCGATGACGAAGCCGTCGCGGTCCTTGTCATAGGCGCGGCTGGCGACCGCCGGGCGATCGTTGAAGCGGCTCGACATCGCGCCCATCGCGTCGAACAGGACGGACAGGGTCCAGTCCAGCTCCTCGCAACCGCCCGCGAACATCATGTCCTGCTTGCCGAGCTGGATCTGCTCGGCGGCGTTGCCGATGCAATGCGCCGAGGTCGAGCAGGCGGACGAGATCGAATAGTTCACGCCCTTGATCTTGAACCAGGTGGCGAGCGTGGCGGAGGCGGTCGAGGACATCGCCTTCGGCACCGCGAAGGGTCCGACGCGCTTCGGCCCCTTCTCGCGCGCGATGTCGGCGGCCTCGACGACCGTCTTCGTCGACGGGCCGCCCGATCCCATGATGATGCCGGTGCGCTCGTTGGAGATGTCGCTCTCCTCGAGGCCGGCGTCGCGGATCGCCTGGTCCATGGCGACATGGTTCCAGGCCGTGCCGCCCGCGTGGAAGCGCATCGCGCGCCGGTCCACCACCTCGCTGGGGTCCAGGGTCGGGGCCCCCTCGACCTGACAGCGGAAGCCGCGCTTGGCGTATTCCTCAGCGAACGAGATGCCGGACTTGGCCTCCCGAAGGGACGCCAGAACTTCCTGGGTCGAGTTTCCGATCGAGGAGACGATCCCCATCCCGGTGACGACGACGCGCTTCACGTGAAGCCTCCTATGGGCCGGCCTCGCGCAGAGCGCGCCGGACAAGATTTGTAGCCGGCCTCAGCCGGGCGCAGCGCCGGCCTTGAACAGGCCGACCTTCAGGTCCTTGGCCTGATAGATGGTCTCGCCATCCGCCTGCAGCCAGCCATCGGCGATGCCGAGCACCAGCCGGCCGCGCACCACGCGCTTGAAGTCGACGCCGTAGACGACCTTCTTCACGCTCGGCAACACCTGGCCGGTGAATTTGATCTCTCCGGTCCCGAGCGCGCGGCCGCGACCCTCGCCGCCGATCCAGCCCAGGAAGAAGCCGGTCATCTGCCACAGAGCGTCGAGACCCAGGCAGCCGGGCATGACAGGGTCGCCCTTGAAGTGGCAGTCGAAGAACCAGAGGTCCGGTTTGACGTCGAGTTCGGCGCGCACGAAGCCCTTGTCGGCAGGGCCGCCCGTCTCGGAGATCTCGGAGATGCGATCGAACATCAGCATCGGCGGCAGGGGCAGTTGCGCATTGCCCTGCCCGAACAGCTCGCCCCGCCCGCACGCGAGCAGATCCTCGTACTCGTAGCTCGACCGCCGCTCATTCATGTAGATTTTCAATCTCCTCGCGGCGACCGCCGCGGTCCTCACGGCGCGGGTCTCCGCCCGTCGCGCGCCCTCCTAGCACACATGCCGGAGAGCCGTGAAGCGTTCCGGCGAGACGGGCGGTTGCCCCGGGCGCCATGAAATTGTATCTTTCCGGCAAGGTTCAGGTCGTCGCCTGGCCCTCTTCTTCGCGTCTGGCGCCCAGGGCGTCGGGCTTCAGTGTGTAAGGTAGGACGTGAGACCGACGATGGCCGAGCAGCCGACCACCGCCGCCGCATCTTCCGCGCCCGCCGCCGACCGCCCGGTCGATTGTGGCCTGCGCCCGGCCCTGTGCGTCGCCCGCGACGTCGGCGGGCTGCTGCGTGATTCCGGGCTGAGGCCGACGCGCCAGCGCATCGCGCTCGGCCGTCTGCTCTACGCCAAGGGCGATCGGCACGTGACGGCGGAAATCCTGCACGAGGAGGCGATGCGCGCCCGTGTGCCGGTGTCGCTCGCGACCGTTTACAACACGCTGCACCAGTTCACCGAGGTCGGTCTGCTGCGCGAGCTGGCCGTGGACGGCTCCAAGACCTGGTTCGACACCAATGTCAGCGATCACCACCACTTCCTGGTCGAGGACGACAATCGGCTGATGGACATCCCGGGCTCCAGCGTCTCGGTGGACCGGATGCCGGAGATTCCCGAGGGAATGGAGATCGCGCGCGTCGACGTGGTGGTTCGTCTGCGTCGCAAATCCGCCTGATCGGCGATCCGCCGGTCCGAACTATTTCAAAACGGCCGCCGCGGTCTCGCGGCGGCCGTTTTGATTCGTCAGTCGAACCGCTCGCCCGGGTAGACGCCCCAAAGCCGCTCCTGCTCGATCCAGCCGTCGAAGCCGTCGCCCTCGACGCGGCACCAGGAGCCGTCGCAGCGACGGACCTCGACCAGCACCTTCGGCTCGAGCCTCGCGCTGGCGCGCGAATCCTCGGCCGCGCTGACGCGAATCGGGAGCGCCGGGTCCTTCGACCAGGGCGCCACCAGCGCGGTTCGCCGGCCCGACAGAAGACTGTGCCACACCCAGCCTTCCGCGCCTTCCGAATCCCGGATGCGCCGCCAGTTGTCGTATTCGGCCGTGATCTCCACCGGCTCGCCGGCGCGGCGGTAGATGTAGGCCACGGGGTGTTCCTTGGTCGGGCCCCGACGGACATAGGCCTTGCTGGCCTTGAGGCTCACATAGCGCGGCACCGGCAGGCCGGACGCCGGCCCGATCATCACCCCCGCAGGGCTCTCTCGCGCCGCCTGGGCGAGCGCCGGAGCGGGCGCAGGCAGCGCGAACGCCGCGGCCACGAGCAGCCCCGCGGCCGGCCGGAACAGAGATTTCATCATCGGCCGCAACGCTCCGCCTTTCGTCGCCATATTGCGTTCCGGGCCTTGTCTGCTAGAGACGGCCCTTCCGGCCGCCACGCGGCCTCTGCGCGAGCATCCTTCGTGAGCATTGACGAGGGATTAACCGTAAGCCCGAGCCGCCAGAAAGGTCCGCCGGCTATGAAGAAGCGCCCGCTCGTCGTCGTGACGCGCCGTCTGCCGGACGTGATCGAGACGCGGATGCGCGAGCTCTTCGACGCCCGGCTCAATCACGACGATCGTGCCTTCACGTCCGAGGATCTGGTGCAGGCGGTCCGCGAGGCCGACGTGCTGGTCCCGACCGTGACCGACCGGATCGACGCCGCGCTGCTCGCCCAGGCGGGCGAGAACCTCCGGCTGATCGCGAATTTCGGCAACGGCGTCGACAACATCGACGTCCAGACCGCGAACAATCGCGGGATCACCGTCACCAACACGCCGGGCGTTCTCACCGAGGACACGGCCGACATGACGATGGGCCTCATCCTCGCCGGCCCGCGCCGCATCACCGAGGGCGCGCGGGTCGTGCCCGACGAGCACGAGTGGACCGGCTGGTCGCCGATGTGGATGCTCGGCCGGCGCATCTGGGGCAAGCGCCTCGGCATCGTCGGCATGGGGCGCATCGGCCAGGCGGTGGCCCGCCGCGCCCGCGCATTCGGTCTGTCGATCCACTATCACAACCGCCGCAGGCTGCCCGCGACGGTCGAGGACCAGCTCGAGGCGACCTACTGGGAAAGCCTCGACCAGATGCTGGCCCGCATGGACATCATCTCGGTCAACTGCCCGCACACGCCCGCGACCTACCACCTGCTGTCGGCCCGCCGGCTGAAGCTCCTGAAGCGCGACGCCTATGTGGTCAACACGGCGCGCGGCGAAGTGGTGGACGAGACGGCGCTCGCGCGCATGCTGGAGGCGAACGAGATCGCCGGCGCGGCGCTCGACGTGTTCGAGAACGAGCCGGCCGTGAACCCGAAGCTCGTCAAGCTCGCCCGGCAGAACAAGGTCGTGCTGCTGCCGCATCTCGGCTCGGCCACGATCGAGGGCCGCATCGACATGGGCGAGAAGGTCATCGTGAACATCAAGACCTTCATGGATGGCCACCGTCCGCCGGACCGCGTGCTGCCCTCGATGCTCTGAAGCCGGAGCGATTGACTCCGGGCCGGAGTCCTGTTCTGTTCTCGTGAACATTGCAGGAACGGGGGCTTCGATGCGCAGTCGGCTTGTCGGTCTCGTGCTTCTCCTCGCCGCCGGCCCCGTCGCGGCCGCGGAGCTCGTCCCGCCAAAGGACCTGCAGGCCTCCTGGTTCGACGGCAAGGCGATCTCGACGACCGGGCCGCGCGGCGGCAAGGCCACGATGACGTTCTCGCCCGACGGCAAGCTCACCCGCACCGGCGGCCGCGCCGGCGCTGCGCGCCAGGGCACGTGGCGGCTCGACGAAGACGGCTTCTGCATGAGGCTCGGCGAGGCGAAGCGGGATACCTGCTATCTCGCGCTCAAGAACCCCGACGGGTCGCTGCGCGTGGTGCGCAGGTCAGGCGGCGCCTTCACGTGGAGCCGTTGACCGGCCAGGACGCGACGCATGGATCGAAAGATCCGTGATGGTGGGCGTCGTCCCGGTGATCGGGTTTTCGGGATCCCAACCGTAGCTCAGCGTCTCGAACCGCATGGACAGCGCGTCGACGACCAGCAGCCGGCCCACGAGGCCTTCGCCGAAGCCGACGATCTCGCGGATGACCTCGATCGCCATCATCGAGCCCATCAGGCCTGCGAGTGCGCCGAGTACGCCCGCCTCGGCGCACGCCGGCACGGTTCCGGGCGGCGGCGCCTCGGGGAACAGGCAGCGCCAGGTCGGGTTCGGGTTGCCGTCGGGCGCGGTCTCATGGGCGCGGATGGTGGTGATCGCGCCGTCGAACGTTCCGAGCGAGGCGGTGACGAGCGGCCGCCGCGCCAGCGCGCAGGCGTCCGCCACCAGATAGCGCGTGGCGAACGAGTCAGAGCCGTCCGCGACGACGTCGTAGGACGAGATCAGTTCGAGCGCGTTCGCGGCGTCGAGCCGGAACGGATGCGCTTCGAACGTGACGTTCGGGTTGATGCGCTCGACGGCCTGCGCGGCGGACTGGGTCTTGGGCCGCCCGATATCCGGGGTCGCGTGGAGCACCTGACGCTGCAGGTTGGAGAGCGAGACCTCGTCGTCGTCCACCACGCCGATCGTCCCGACGCCGGCCGCCGCCAGGTAGAGGATCAGCGGCGATCCGAGCCCCCCGGCGCCGACGACGAGGACGCGGGCGGCCTTCAGCTTCTGCTGGCCCGGCCCGCCGACGTCCCGCAGCACGATGTGACGGGCGTAGCGTTCGACTTCTTCAGGGGTGAGCGACATGGCCGCACCATAGGAGGCCCGGCGCCGCGCGCAAGCAGTTCCGGACAGCCTGTGCGGGGCCGGATTAACCGGACGGGCGCCTGTTCGTGCTCTGCTCGCCAGGCTTTCCCGGGACAGACCCAATGACCGCGCGCCGTCTCCTGTCAGCCCTCGCGCTGCTTCTCGTTCCAGCGCCGGCCTTCGCGGGCGTGAACTGCGGCGGCGTCGACCTCATGGCTCGGGCGAGGGCCGAGCATCCGGAAAAATTCGCAGCCTTCGAGCAGGCGGCGCGCGCCGTGCCGAACGGCGAAGGGCTGCTGTGGCGCATCGAGGCCAGGGGCGTCGCGCCCTCCTACCTGTTCGGCACCATGCACACGACCGAGGCGGACCTCGTCGCGCTCAGCGAGCCGGTCAAGGCCGCGCTCGGCGAGGCGGACACGGTCGCGGTCGAGATCGCCGACGCGAACGGGGCCGAGGCGCAGGCCCAGATGCTGGCCTATGTCACGCAGCACGGCGTGGACGCCACGGGCGGGGGCCTCGCGGGCCTGACCCCGGCCCAGGCCGAGCTCGTCGAGAAGCGGCTGGGCGAGGCCGGAATGCCGGCCTCAGTCGCCACGATGCTGAAGCCGTGGTTCCTCGCCATCACGCTCGACATATCGAGCTGCGAACTCAAGAAGATGGGCGAGGGGCGCCCGACGATCGACGCCAGGGTGGAGAAGACCGCGCGCGACGCCGGAAAGCGGGTGGTGGGCCTCGAGACGGTCACCGAACAGCTCGACGCCGTCTCGAAGATCTCCGATGACACCGCCCGCCGGATGATCCGCGACTCCGTCGCGAAGCCCACCTCGAGCGACGACATCCAGGCGACCACCCTGGCGCTCTACCGCGCCCGGCGGGTCGGCTGGTACTACGCGATGAAGGAGGATCTGTTCGGCGCGGGCGTCGAGCTGTCGTCCTATGCGGATTTCGTGGACGCGGTCGTCGACCGCCGCAACCAGCTGATGGCGGAGCGCTCCCGGCCGCTGCTCGACAAGGGCGGCGCGCTGATCGCGGTCGGCGCCCTGCACCTGCCGGGCGACAAGGGGCTGGTCGAACTGCTCCGCCGGGAAGGCTACGCGGTGACGCTCGTCTGGTGAGAGCAGCGGTCAGGCGGTCTCGACCAGCGCGGCGCAAAAGTTGTCGTCGAGCCGCTGCGCCGTCGCCCGGAAGCTCGGCAGCCTTGGCGTGACCACCCCGGCGAGGTCTTCCGCGCCGTCGGGACCGAGCGTCTTCACCAGGCTCGCCCAGTACTCCGGGATGCGCTTCCAGTCGGCGACCGTGTCCTCGACGATCTCGGGATGGAACTGGAGGCCATAGGCGCATGGGCCCCAGCGCATCGCCTGAACGGCCGAGGCCTGGCTGCGCGCGAGCGGGACGGCCCCCTCGGGGAGCTCCGCCACCTCGCATCCGTGCCACTGGAACACCTCGATCTCGGGCCCCAGCCCCGCGAACAGCGGATCCGCGCGTCCGGCCTCGGTGAGCTCGATCCGGGAGACGCCGACTTCCGGCGCGGCCATCGAGGCGACGCGGCCGCCGAGCGCTTCGGCGAGCAACTGGTGGCCGAGGCAGACGCCGAGATACGGTCTGCCGAGCTCGCGCACCCAGCGCCGGATCGCCGCCTTCTCGGCCCGGAGCCACGGGTGCGCGTCCTCCTCCCAGACGTCCATCGGGCCGCCCATGACGGCCAGCATGTCGAATCCCTCGAGCTCCGGTATCGGTTCGCCTGCGTCGAGTTCGACCGTGACGCGCTCATGGCCCTTCCGGGCCCAGACCTCCCGCAAGGAGCCGGGATGCTCGACGTCGAGATGCTGGAGGACGAGAATACGCATGTGTTGGCTCCGGATCGCCGCCGGCGGAGTTTGCCCGGCGCCGTCATGAAAAAGAAGGCGCCGCCCCATCGATGAGCCGCTTCGCCGCGTCCGGGTTCCTGCCGTGAGCGACGACGCGCCTCGCCCGTTCGCCGAGCGCGACGGCCGCATCAGGCTGCGCGTCAGGGTCACGCCGCGCGCGAGCCGGGAATCGGCCGGCGCGGTGGCGGTCGTGGACGGCTGCGCCTTCGTCCCCGTGCGTCTGACGGCGCCGCCGGTCGAGGGCGGCGTTCCTGGCGCGCGCGCTCCGGCTGCGAAAGTCCGAGGTCGTGATTGCTTCGGGCGAGACCAGCCGGCTGAAGACGGTGGAGTTCCCGGCCGACAGCGCGACGACGGAGCGCCTGCGGCGCTGGCTCGACGGCCTCGGCTGAAGCCTCAGCCGTAACGGTGCAAGGCCGCGCCGTGCGCCTTGAGCCAGCCCTCCGCGCGGTCGTAGTCGGGAGCGAGCCGGGCGACGTGCGCCCAGTAGCGCGGGCTGTGGTTCATCTCGCGCCGGTGCGCGACCTCGTGCGCCGCGAGATAGTCCAGAACATGCGCCGGCGCGAGGATGAGCCGCCAGGAGAAGGCGAGGTCGCCCGCGACCGAGCAGGACCCCCAGCGGCTGGTGGTGTCGCGGATCGCGATGCGGCCGACCGATACGCCGAGGCTCGCCGCATGGCGCGCCACCGCCGCCGAGAGATCGTCCCGCGCTTCCCGCTTCAGAAAGTCCGCCACGCGGCGCGGCGCGTGCTCGGGAGCGCCGTGGACGACCAGGATCGGACCCTCGCCGCGAGGCCCCGGCTCCGCCCGGACCACGCCGCGGAACCCCTCGCGCAGCACGATGCGGTGACCCACGCCGCGCAGCGGTATGGTCTCGCCGGGCTCGAACGGAATCCGCTCCGGCAGCCGGGACAGCCGGTGCTCGATCCAGGTGACGTGGCGCTCGATGAAGTCGCGCGCGCCGGCGAAGGAGGCGCTGGTCGGCAGCGTCAGCGTCACGTCCCGCGTGGCCGCCCGCACCCGCAGCGTCATGCGGCGCGCCTGGCTGCTGCGCCGCACCGTGATCGGCACATGGCCGAGCCGCGTGCTGACGAACAGGGCGTCCTCGCGCAGCCGCGGGTCAGGGCGTGTCTTGAAGGGCAGGGCCCTGAGGGCGCGGAACAGCGACATCCAGCGGCGGCTCGCAGACGAAAGGCCGAATCGGCACGCGCCGACTTTAGCCGCGCCGATTCGCCGCTGGCGAGCCCCTCAGGCCCGTTGTGCGGCGCCGTCCACGGCTTCCAGCAGTCTTGCGATATCTTCTTCTCGTGACAGCCTGTGGTCGCCGCCCTTCACGAGCGTCACGACCACGTCGTCCTCGGCCAGCCGCTCGACCAGCCGCATCGCGTGCGGCCACGGCACGTCCTGGTCCTCCATGCCCTGCAGGATGTGGACCGGCGCGCCCGTGCGGATGGCGCCGCCGAGCATGAGGTGACGACGGCCCTCCTCGATGAGCTCCCGGGTGATCGGATACGGGTCCGGCGCGTAGGCGGTGGCGCGCATCCACCGGCCTTCGCGCAGGATCTCGCCGCGCACGTCGTCAGGGAAGGTCGCACACATCAGGTCCTCGGTGAAGTCGACCGCGGGCGCGATCAGCACGAGAGCCGACGGCGGCGTCGCCATCCGCCTTGCGGCGAGCAGCGCGATCCAGCCGCCCATCGATGAGCCCACCAGCACCGGCGCCGGGCCGGCGAAGCGCTCGATCACCGCGACGGCCTCGTCGAGCCAGCGGCCGATCGTCCCCTCCTCGAAGCGCCCTCCGGATGCGCCGTGCCCCGAATAGTCGAAGCGCAGCACCGCGCGGCCCTCGCGCTCGCCCCATTGGTCGATGGCGGTCGCCTTGGTGGCCGTCATGTCGGAGCGGAAGCCGCCGAGCCAGACAACGCAGGGGCCGTCGCCCTCGCGGCGCAGCGCCGCGATCTCGCGCGCCTCCTCGCCGGAGCCGACCGTGAGCCGTTCGGAGATAGGTTCGGTCATGGTCTCTCCTGATGTTCCTGCGCTGCGGCCGCGAGCCATAGCCATCACGGCCGCCGGGATAAAGGCCGGACGACCCCTGTCGGACCTCCGCCCGCGCCCCCAAACGAAAAAAAGGCCGGCGCTCGCGCGCCGGCCTTCGCTCGTGAACCCGGTCAGGTTCAGGCGGTCGTGAACTTCTGGTCGCCCAGCGGCAGGTCGCGGACGCGCTTGCCGGTGGCGGAGAAGATCGCGTTGGCGAGAGCCGGCGCGAGCGGCGGAACGCCGGGCTCGCCGATGCCGGTCGGCTTGGCGTCACTCGGCACGGTGTAGACCTCGACCTTCGGCATGTCCGACATCCGAAGCGGCTCGTAGGTGTCGAAGTTCGCCTGCTGCACCACGCCGTTCTCGAGCGTGATGGCGTTGCGCAGCGCGGCGCCGAGGCCGAAGCCGACGCCGCCCTCGACCTGGGCGCGGACGACGTCCGGGTTGATCACCGTGCCGCACTCCACGCCGGCCACGACGCGGTCGACCTTCACGCCGCCGTCCTTGGTGATCGAGACGTCGACCACCTCCGCGACGATGGTGTTGAAGCTCTCATGCACCGCGACCCCGCGGCCCTTGCCCTTCTCGAGCTTGGAGCCCGGGGTCCAGCCGGCCTTCTCGGCCGCGAGCTTCAGCGCCGCCAGGTGACGCGGCTTGTCCTTGAGCAAGTCGAGCCGGTATTCGACCGGGTCCTTGCCGGCGGCATGCGCCAGTTCGTCGATCATGGTCTCGACCACATGGGCGGTGTGGGTGTGGCCGACGGACCGCCACCACAGCACCGGAACCCCCGCCTTCAGCGTGGTGAGCTCCACCCTGAGGTTGGGGACCGCATAGGCGAGGTTGGAGGCGCCTTCGACCGACGTCTCGTCCACCCCGTCCTTCACGGCCATCGCCTCCAGCGCCGTGCCGGCGAAGATCGACTGGCCCGCGATGCGGTGCTCCCAGGCGACCGGCATGCCGTCGGCGCCGATCGCCGCGCGCACCCGATGGGCGTAGAACGGCCGGTAGTAGCCGCCCTTGGTGTCGTCGTCGCGGGTCCACACGAGCTTCACCGGCGCGTCGCCGCCGCTCGCCTTGGCGATCGCGACCGCCTCGGCCACGTAGTCCGCGGTCGGCACCGCGCGGCGACCGAAGCTGCCCCCGGCCCACACCGTCTCGATCGCCACCTTGTCGGGCGTCACGCCCGCGATCGCAGCCGCCGTCGGCTGGTCGATCGACTGGAACTGCGAGCCGAAGGTGAGCTTGACCGCGCCGTCCTTGATCTGGGCGACGCAGTTGAGAGGCTCCATGGCCGCGTGCGCCAGATACGGGAAGGTGTACTCCGCCTCGACGACCTTGGCCGCGCCCTTGAATCCGGCCGCGACGTCGCCCTTGTCCGTGGCGACCGCGGTCCCGGGCTTGGAGACGGCCTCGCGCGCTTCCTTGAGCATCTGCTCGCTGCCGCGCATCTCGGCGCCGGAGTCGTCCCACTCGACCTTCAGAGCGTCGCGACCCTTGAAGGCCGCCCAGGTGTTGCGGGCCAGCACGGCGACGCCCTGCGGGATCTGCACCACCTTCTCGACGCCCTTGACCTTCCGGGCCTCGGAGTCGTCGAAGCTCTTCACCTTGCCGCCGAAGCGCGGGGGATGCGCCACCGCTGCGACGAGAATGCCGGGCAGCTTCACGTCCTGGGTGTAGATCGCGGTGCCGTCGGTCTTCGGATCGTTGTCGATCCGATGCAGGCCCTCCTTGCCGATCAGCTTGAACTTGGCGGCGTCCTTGTAGGGCGTCTCCTGCGGCGCGCCGATCGGCGCCGGCAGCTTGGCGGCGGCTTCAGCGAACTCGCCATACGTGCCGCGCTTGCCGGAAGGGTGCGACAGCACGCCCTTCTCGACCACGATCTCGCCCTGCGCGACCTGCCACTTGTCGGCGGCGGCCTTCACCAGAACGGCCCGCGCGGCCGCGCCTGCGGTGCGATACTGCTCCCAGGAGTTGGCCATCGCGGTGGAGCCGCCGGTGCCCTGCGCCTTGAAGACCAGGTTGGCGTAGAGATTGGCGTCGGCCGGCGCGAACTCGGTGCGCATCTGGCTCCAGTCGGCGTCCATCTCCTCGGCGATGAGGGTCGCGAGCCCGGTCGTCGGCCCCTGTCCCATGTCGAGGTGCTTGACCACCACCGTGATCGCGCCATCCGGGGCGACCTTGACGAAGGGGTTGAACTGAACGACCCCGCCGGCCGCTTCCGCCTCGGCGGGGAGCGGCTTCAGACCCACCATCAGCCCGACGCCGGCGCCGCCCGCGATCGCGAGGAAGCCGCGGCGGCTCATGTCGAGCGGCGCGCCGCCCCTGATCCTGTCCTGAATGCTCATGGCTCAGGCCTCCAGCCTGCGGGCGGCGTCATGCACCGCGGCGCGGATCCGCTGATAGGTCGCGCAGCGGCATACGTTGCCGTCGAGCGCGGCGTTGATGTCGTCGTCGGTCGGCTTCTTGTTCTCGGCGAGCAGGGCGGCGGCCGACATCATCTGGCCCGACTGGCAGTAGCCGCACTGCACCACGTCGAGCGCGCGCCAGGCCGCCTGCACGGCCTTGCCCTCCGGGGTGGCGTTCGCGCCGACCAGGCCCTCGATGGTGACGATCTGCGCGTCCCCGACATCGCCCACCATGGTCTGGCAGGAGCGCACCGCCTGGCCGTCCATATGAACCGTGCAGGCGCCGCACAGGGCCTGTCCGCAGCCGAACTTGGTGCCCGTCAGGCCGATCTCGTCTCGGATGACCCAGAGCAGAGGCGTGTCCGCGTCGACGTCGACGGACCGCTCCTCGCCGTTGATTTTCAGATTGATCATGGATGTCTCCCGGCCGGCCCCATCGGGCCGCGCATAGGCCGCCGCGCTCCGGCGACGGCTCTGGATGCTGCGCATGCTAACGGCGAGATTGGACCGGTTCCAGACAAGGAACCATGCGCGCGCGCAAGACCGGCGGTGCGGAAGTCCGATCAGCGTTGCGGGGGAGGTATAGGAGGGCGGCTATTCCGCCGCCCGCAACGCAGGCGCGGCGACCTGAGCGTCCTTGCCGGGCGCGTCCTCCTCGTCGCGGGGGCCCACGAAACGGCCGAAGATCCGCGCGAACAGCCCGCGCAGGTCATCCATGATCGTGAACACCGCGGGCACGAACAACAGGCTGAGCACCGTCGAGGCGACCAGTCCGCCGATCACAGCGATCGCCATCGGGGCGCGGAACGCGCCGCCCTCGCCGAGAGCGAGCGCCGAGGGCACCATGCCGGCCACCATGGCGACGGTCGTCATCACGATCGGGCGCGCGCGCTTGCGGCCGGCGTCGATCAGGGCCTCGGTGCGCGGCACGCCGCGGGCGATCTCCTCGATCGCGAAATCCACCAGCAGGATCGCGTTCTTGGTGACGATGCCCATCAGCATCAGGAACCCGATCACCACCGGCAGGCTCACCGGGTTGCCGGTGACGAGCAGCGCCACCAGCGCGCCGCCGATCGACAGCGGCAGCGACACCAGGATGGTGACGGGCTGGACCACGTCCGCGAACAGCAGCACGAGGACCGCGAAGACCAGCAGAACGCCGGCCGCCATCGCGGTCGCGAAGCCGCTGAAGATCTCCTGCATGATCTCCGCGTCGCCGAACTCCTTCAGCTCCACGCCGTCCGGCAGGTTCTGCGCGGCCGGCAGCGCCTTGACGGCCGCCAGCGCCTCGCCGAGCACCACGCCGGGCGCGAGATCGCCCTCGATCGCGACCCGGCGGT
>NZ_JBJKEX010000340.1:0-3318 GCF_045505405.1 Hansschlegelia beijingensis
AATATCCGACGGCATCACCGCGATCCCTTCCGCAGGGAGCGCGTCGAAGGGGCCGTCCCCGAGCCAGTTCAGGCTCCGCAGGCGAATGGTCCGGGCCGCGAGCGCCTCGCGCGGGCCGACCACCAGCGTCCTGGTCGCCGCCTCGATCCGCACCACGAACAGCGGCTCGCCGCCATCGTTGAGCCCGAGGCCGCGCCGCTGGCCGACCGTATAGCGAACCACGCCCTCGTGCCGCCCGAGCTCGCGACCGTCGACATGCCGGATCGGACCCGGCTCGGCCGCGCCGGGCTTCAGCTTCTCGATGACGTCCGAATAGCGACCCTGCGGCACGAAGCAGATGTCCTGGCTGTCGGGCTTGTCCGCGACCGAGAGGCCGAGCTCCCGCGCGTGCTCGCGCACCTGCGGCTTGGTCATGTCGCCGAGCGGGAAGCGCAGCATCGAAAGCTGCTCCGCGGTCGTGCCGTAGAGGAAATAGCTCTGGTCGCGGTCCTGGTCCGCGGCCCGGAACAGACCCCGGCCGCCCCCCTGCAGCGCGCGGCTCGCGACGTAGTGGCCGGTCGCGAGCGCCGCGGCTCCGAGGTCGCGGGCCATGCCGAGCAGGTCGAGGAACTTGACGGTCTGGTTGCAGGCCACGCACGGGATCGGCGTCTCGCCCGCGAGATAGCTCGCCGCGAAGGGCTCGATCACCGCCTGGCGGAACCGCGCCTCATAATCCAGCACATAGTGCGGAAAGCCGAGCCGGTCGGCGACGTCGCGCGCGTCGTGGATGTCGCGGCCAGCGCAGCAGGCGCCCTTGCGGGCGGTCGCGGCGCCATGATCGTAGAGCTGCATCGTCACGCCCACGACGTCATAGCCGGCGCGCTTGAGCAGCCCGGCGACCACGGAGGAGTCGACGCCGCCCGACATCGCCACGACGACGCGCGTCGCGGCCGGGTCGCCCGGGAGATCGAGGTCGAGTGTCATGGGACTTGAGATGGCGGCTGCTACCAGAAAATCGAGGCGGGTCTTAGCGCGCGCGGCCGCGCGGCGAAAGCCCGGCCGGTTCAGCTCTCCTCGACCAGCGTCAGCCGGGCCGGCTCGAAACCCGCCCGCTTCTTCCAGGTCACGAGCCCTTCCCCGCCCTGCTCCGCCGCGCCGTAGAGCACCGCGCGAACCCCGAGGACCAGTGGGTCCTCGCGGTCGAGCAGCCATTTCATGATCTCGAAATGCAGCAGCGCCATGACGTTGGCGTCCAGGCTGTCGGCGTGTCCCATCAGATCCGCGTAGTGGATGAAGTCGCCACGGCGAACGAGCTTCACATAGGCGACGAGCCGCTCGTCGACCGTGACCGGGCCCTGGGCATGGCCGGGCTCGGGCAGGAAGACGCCCCACCACATGGTCCAGTGTCGCCGGCAGGGCGGCGCCCGCCACGCGACCGGTTTCACCGCCGGCTTGCCGACGTCCTCGAGCCGCAGCAGCCAGTAGTCCAGCACCAGACCGAAGGCGCGGCGCTTCATAGAGGTCTTGACCGCGTGCACGTCGTGCACGTGGCGCGAAAGCGGGAAGCGGCGTGCCCGATAGCCGAGCCGCTGGGCCTGGCGCACCTTGGGCAGGGTGCGCGAGGAGCGCTTCCGGACATAGGCCTCGAACGCGGCGTTGGTCGGGTACGTCTCGAGGTCGATCACCAGCGGGGTCAGCCGCGACGGCTTCCGCCGGTCGCCCAGATAGCGCGCCACGACCCCCTCGATCCTGTGAGGGTGCGCCTTGCAGCGCGGAGGACAGTCGCGCGCCCGCAACGCCCGCACCGGGATGTCCGGAGGCCAGACCTCCCCTCGCGGCTCGAACATCGCGAGCCGGGCGGCGCGCCGCCGCAGCGCCGTCAAGGGCTCGACGGCGGCGTGATAGACGGTGAGGACGAGTTGCTTGATGGACCGCGGCATCCGGCCTCGCGGGCGCGTCTGGCGACCGTGCGCTTCGGGGAGCGCGGACGCTACTTCACGCCCGGCGCGCGAGCAATTCGCTCCGTCAGGAGGGCGCGCGCACCGATTTCAGGGAGCCGAGCGGGATCCTCAGATCGCCCATCAGCAGCACCGCCTGGCCGGTGGACAGGTCGACGCCGTCCACCGTCCCGCTGACCTCGGAGGTGATCGTGACGGCGTTGCCGGCGACGTCATGGGCGTCGACCGCGATGCTGTAGAGACCTTCCTTCGCCCGCGAGCCGTCCGCCTTGCGTCCGTCCCAGGTGAAGTCCTGGTCGCCATAGACGAAGTCGACCTCCTTGGTCGCGACCACCGAGCCGTTGGCGTCCCGGATGGTGATCGTGCCGGCGACGCCGTCCTTCGGCGCCTTGAGCTGCCATTTGGCGGAATTGCCGGTGAGCAGGGAGGTGTCGCCCTCGGCGGTGATCGACTTGCCCACCAGACCGAGCGCGGTGCCGGCCTGGCTGGTCTGGGTCGCCGACAGGAGCGCCGTCAGCGTGTCGTTCGTCTTGAGCTGCTGCTCGACGCCCGCGAACTGCACGAGCTGCTGGGTGAACTGGTTGGTGTCGAGCGGGTCGAGCGGGTTCTGGTTCTTGAGCTGCGTCGTCAGCAGCGAGAGGAAGGTGTCGAAATTGCTCGCGAGCGTGGTGCGCGACGTGGCCATCGCGCTGCTCGCCGCTGCGCCGGAGACTGAATCGACCGCCATCAGACCTGCCCTCAGACCGTCATGTCGACGCCGCCCGCGCCGATGCGCGTCGGCCGGTGATAGGGAGCCGGCGCGACTTCGGCCGGGGCATCGGACGCTTCGACGGACAGCCGCGAAACGGGGGCCTGCGCGGCCTGCTCGCGCCACGCGTCCTGCCGTCCGTCGCGGAGCTGGAACGAGAGGCCCGTGTCGGGCAGCTGGAATCCCGCCTGCTCCAGCGTGCGGACCAGCTCCCGCGCGTCGTGCCGCAGGAGGTTCAGCGTCTCCGGCCGGTCGACGATCAGACGGGTCGCGACTTTTCCGTCATGCGCGATGTCGAGCCGGACGTCGACGCGTCCGAGTTCGTCCGGATCGAGCCGCACCTCGAAGCGGGTGCGCCGCGCGCCGGCGTTCGTCGCGATGGCGGTCGCGACCGCCGCCACCGCGGCGGAAGCGACCTGAGGCGATGCGCCGGAACTCGACTGCGGCGAGGCCGCCGTGGGAGATCCGGCCGCCGCGCGATCCGCCGGGGCGGCGGGCGCGTTCGGCTCGCCATGCCGCGCCGTGGCCGACAATTCTCGGACGTAGCCGATGCCCTAGCGCAGGCGACAGCATTGGATGATCACCACGAATGGGTGCGTTATGCTGCGAGCAAACTGCTTTTGAGTAGTGACA
>NZ_JBJKEX010000341.1:0-3295 GCF_045505405.1 Hansschlegelia beijingensis
ATCAGGGGATTCCGAAGGGCTCATTGGTAGCCTGAAACCTGGCGCGGCTCGCAAGCCTGCTGCCGCGGCTCAAGGCGGCTGCGATCGTCGAGCGGACGCACGCGCTGCTGACGCTGGCGGACGCCGCGATCGAAGCCTATGGCCGCGCCAAGGCCGCGCGAGGCCTGCTCGACTATGACGACCTGATCTCGCGCGCCCGCGTCCTGCTCTCCCGCACGGACGCCGCCTGGGTGCTGTTCAAGCTCGACGGCGGGCTCGACCATATCCTGGTCGACGAGGCGCAGGACACGTCGCCTGCGCAGTGGGACATCGTGCAGCGCCTGACGGAGGATTTTCTCGCCGGCGCGAGCGCGCGCCCGTCGCACCGCACCGTATTCGCGGTCGGGGACGAAAAGCAGTCGATCTTCGGCTTCCAGGGGGCGGAGCCCGCCGCTTTCGGAGCGACCCGGCGGGCCTATCAGGCGGCGCACCAGACGGTCGAGAAAGCGTTCGAGGACGTCCGGCTGCAGGAGAGCTTCCGTTCGACGGCCGCGGTGCTGAAGGGCGTCGACGCCGTGTTCGCCCGCCCGGCGGCTCATCAGGGGCTCTCGACCGACGAGGCGGTCGGCACGGTGCACTTCACCACCCGGCTGAACGCGCCGGGCTCGGTGGAGGCCTGGCCGATCGTCACCGCAGAGAAGGCCGTGTTCGCCGAGGAGGCGTGGGACGCGCCATTCGACCGGGTGAACCCGCAGAGCGCGGTGGTGCGGCTCGCGCAGAAGATCGCCGACGAGATCGCGCGCGCCAACCGCGAGGACGGGACGCCGTTCGGAGAGATCCTGATCCTCGTCCGCCAGCGCAAGGCGCTGTTCGAGGCGGTCCTGCGGGCGCTCAAGGCGCGCGGCGTGCCGGTCGCGGGCGCGGACCGGCTGATCGTCGGCGAGCACATCGCGGTGATGGACCTGCTCGCGCTCGGCGACGCGCTAGTGACGCCGGACGACGACCTCGCGCTCGCCTGCGCGCTGAAGAGCCCGCTGTTCGGACTCGACGACAGCCATCTGCTGGAGGTCGCGCCGCGCCGGGCGGGTCGGCTGCTGGAGGTGGCGCATCTGCTCGCCACCATTCCGGACGCGCTGCCCCCGGAATATGCGGCCGAGCTCGCCCAGCTCCAGTCCGACGCGCCGCCGATGGGCTACGGCTTCGTGCGCCGCCGGATGGCGGCCGAGCTGGGACCGGACTGGCTCGACAAGTTCGGCTCGTTCGAGAAGGAGCCGGCCGCCGCGGCCTCGCTGGGCCAGGTGCACCGCGCGACCGACCATCACGGCGCGCCGCTCGCCGTGAAGCTGCAATATCCCGACATGGCCTCGACCGTGGAGGCCGATCTCGGCCAGCTCAGGCTGCTGTTCGACATCCGCCGCCGGTTCGACGCCTCGATCGACACCAGCCAGATCGTCGAGGAGATCGGCGCCCGCATCCGCGAGGAGCTGGACTACCGCCACGAGGCCAGGAACGCGGCGCTCTACGGGCTGATGCTCGACGGCGTCCCCGAGGTGCGCGTGCCGGGCGTGCGGCCGGAGCTCTCGACCGGGCGCCTGCTCACGCTCGCCTGGCTCGAGGGAACACGGCTGCTTGATCACAAGGAAGCGAGCCTCGAGATCCGCAACCGGCTGGCGGTCGCGATGTTCAAGGCGTGGTGGGGGCCATTCTCGACTCACGGGGTGATCCATGGCGACCCGCACCTCGGCAACTACACGGCTTTTTCCGAAGGCGGGGAGCCGCAAGGCATCAACCTGCTCGATTACGGCTGCATCCGGATCTTCCCGCCGTCCTTCGTGGGCGGCGTGGTCGATCTCTATGAGGGCCTGCGCGACGGGGACGAGGCGCGGGTCGTCCACGCCTACGAGGTCTGGGGCTTCAAGAACCTCAAGCGCGAGCTGATCGACGTCCTCAACATCTGGGCGCGCTTCATCTACGGCCCGCTGCTGGACGACCGGGTGCGGACCATCGCGGACGGCGTCTCCCCCGGCGAATACGGTCGCAAGCAGGCCTTCGAGGTCCAGCAGGAGCTGAAGCGAAAGGGCCCGGTGACGGTGCCTCGCGAGTTCGTGTTCATGGACCGGGCCGCGATCGGGCTCGGCGCGGTCTTCCTTCACCTGCAGGCCGAACTGAACTTTTCGGCCCTGTTCCGGGAGGCCATGGGGGACTTCTCGGAGGCTCAGGTCGCGGCGCGGCAGAGCGCGGCGCTGAATACCGCCGGACTGTGAACCGGCGCCCCTAGCACGCTCACTGGTATGTGGCATGCCAGACTTTCGGCGCGATTGCCGCGTCTGGGCCTTTCCGGTACATGGCGACACAACGACGCTTTTCAGACGCCGCAATGGGGGAGCCAGCATGGCCGATCACGCTGTCGAATACGCCGCCGCGCCGGGCAACGACTACGCCGAGCATGAGCGCACCTACGCCAATTTCCTGAAGCTCTCCAAGGTCTGCACCGCCGCCGTGGTGCTGATCATGATCGCGCTCGCGATCGGCGGCGTTAAGGGCCACTGGGGCCTCTGCGGCATCGGCGTCCTGCTCGCGATCGGCGCCGGCGTGATCGGCGCCATGACCCCCAAGGGATCCATCGTGCCGTCGATCGTCGCCGGCGTGGTGCTGCTCGGCCTCTACGTGTTGTTCGGCTGAGGCGATGAGGATCGCCGTCGCCAAGGAGACCGACCCCGCCGAAACCCGAGTCGCGTTGACGCCAGACGTCGTCAAACGGCTCGTGGGAACCGGCGCCCAGGTGACGGTCGAGAGCGGCGCGGGCCTTGCGGCCGGCGCCACGGATGAAGCCTACAAGGAAGCCGGCGCGACGGTCGCCGGCTCGCGCGGCGAGGCCCTTTCGGGCGCCGACGTGCTGTTGACGGTCCGGCGTCCTGCGGCCGGCGGGCTCGAGGGTCTGAAGCCCGGCGCGCTGGTGATCGGCGTGATGGACCCCTACGGCAAGGGCGCCGAGATCGCCGAGCTCGCCCGCGCCGGCGTCTCCATCTTCGCGATGGAGCTGATGCCCCGCATCACCCGCGCGCAGGTCATGGACGTGCTCTCCAGCCAGGCGAACCTCGCCGGCTATCGCGCGGTGATCGACGCGGCCGCCGAGTTCGGCCGCGCCTTTCCGCAGATGATGACCGCCGCCGGCACCGTGCCGCCGGCCAGGGCCGGCTTGAGCACGATGGTCAGGATGACGACCGCGAACACGACCGCGCGGGCGATGACGTCGTTGTGCGCCCACGCCACGAGCGCGTTGACCTGCCCGAGCAGGCCGGCCGCCAGGATGCTG
>NZ_JBJKEX010000342.1:0-3285 GCF_045505405.1 Hansschlegelia beijingensis
GCCGCGCCGGGCGCGAGTTCGGCGGCTCGGGCCGCCATTTCGGGGGAGGGGTCGCAGATCGCCGCGACCTCGGCCGCGCCGGCCTCCTGGATCGCCTTCATCCGGTCGAGCCCGATCCAGCCGACGCCGAGGAAGCCCAGGCGAGGCCGTTTGACGGCGGCGCCCGCCTCCCGGTCCGGGACCGCGAGCGTCATGCGAAGGTCACCAGAGCCTTGAGGAAGCCGTCGGGGCGATCGCGGGTGGCGTTCAGCGCATCGTCCAGCCGCTCGAGCGGATAGCTGTGGGTGTAGAGCGGGCGCGGGTCCAGCCGCCCGGAGGCGAGCGCGTCCACGGCCTCGCGGATGCCCGCCATATAGATCTTCGGGTCGCGCTCATGCGCGTTGATCACGTCCAGGCCGCGCCAGTTCCACAGCCACATGTTGACCTGACGCGGGCCGTCCTGATGGTAGCCGGCGACGATCATCCGGCCCCGCTCGCGGGTGAGCTCGGCGGCGAGGTCCAGCGGCCACTGGTAGCCGACCGCCTCGATGACCCGCTCGCAGAACGCGCCCCCGGTGAGCTCCTTGACCCGCTCGATGATCGCGTTGTGGTCGTCCATCACGATCGTCTCGGCCGCGCCCATGCGGCGGGCGACCTCGAGCGAGAACGGCCGTCGCGAGATCGCGATGACGCGCGCGCCGGCGTCGCTCGCGAGCCGGGTCAGGATCGCGCCCAGAAAGCCGACGCCGATGATCGCGACGGTCTGCCCCGCGCTGATCTCGCTGCGGCGGAAGATGTTCATGGCGCAGCCGAGCGGCTCGCCCGGCAAGGGCTGCCCGCTGAGCTGCTCCGGCAGGGGCAGCACCGCGTCGGCCTCGGCGAGGTCGTATTCGGCGTAGCTGCGGTAGGACAGGGCGGCGACCCGCTGGCCGATCGCGAGCCCCTCGACGCCGTCGCCCAGGGCGTCGATCACGCCCCAGCCTTCATGGCCGAGGTCGCCCGGCCGGGTGGGGAAGCTCATCCAGTCAGGGCCCGACCACGGCGTCAGGTTCGAGGCGCAGACCCCGCAGCCTTCGAGCCGTATGCGGACCTGGCCGGGGGAGGGCGCAGGCCTCGGGACCTGCTCGATCCTGATCCGCCCCGGGCCGGTCAGAACCGCCGCCCGCATTGCGCCGTCCGCAGTCGCTCGCCCGGTCATGCGCCCTCGCTGTTCGCCGTCGCCGAAGAGCCTCGGCCGCGCTCTCGCATGGGTTCTGGGGCGCGGACCGGAAAAGACATCCCGCCACCGCGCGACCCGCTCCCGATCCCGCCCTGCGCATCAAAATACAAAATCTATGTAGATTATTGACATTGCCGCTGCGGCGTGGCGCTCTCGCGATGGTCCAACGGAGCCGCCGCCATGCCCCGCCTCGCCCAGCCGCCGTCAGGCGCTATCGCCCCTCAGGGGTCGAACCCGGCCGCCGGCGTATGAGCGTCATGGCCTCAAGCGAGTTCGGCGGGGCGGCGGTTTCGCCTGCGACGAGGCGATCCGCGCGGCGTCCGTTCCGGGCGCCGAGCGCGCTGCCGGGCTTCGGCCTCGCCTATGGCTTCACCTGGCTCTATCTCGGGCTCATCATCCTGCTTCCGCTCGGCGCCGTCGTGCTGTGGGCCGGCTCGCTCGGCCCCGCCCGGCTGCTGACGATCGCGACCGAGCCGCGCACGCTGGCCGCGCTCAAGCTGAGCTTCGGGCTGTCGCTCGCGGCCGCGGCCCTCAACGCCGTGTTCGGCCTGCTGCTCGCATGGGTGCTGACGCGCTACGAATTCCCCGGCCGGCGCCTGGTCGACGCCGCCGTCGACCTGCCTTTCGCGCTGCCGACGGCGGTCGCCGGAATCGCGCTGTCGGCGATCTACGCGCCGAACGGCTGGGTCGGCTCGCTCGTGCCCTTCAAGATCGCCTACACGCCGCTCGGAGTGTTCGTGGCGCTGGTGTTCATCGGGCTGCCTTTCGTTGTCAGGACGGTTCAGCCGGTGCTGGCGGACGTCGACCACGCGCTCGAGGAGGCGGCCGCGACGCTTGGCGCCGGCCGCGCCCGCACCGTCTTCAGCGTGGTGCTGCCGATCCTCGGTCCGGCCCTGCTGACCGGCTTCGCGCTCGCCTTCGCGCGCGCGGTCGGGGAGTACGGCTCGGTGATCTTCATCGCCGGCAACATCCCCTACGTCTCCGAGATCGCGCCGCTCCTGATCGTCATGCGGCTCGAGGAGTTCGACTATGCGGGCGCGACCGCGATCGCGACCGCCATGCTCGCCCTGTCCTTCGCGATCCTGCTGCTCGTCAATCTGATTGAGGCCTGGTCCCGGCGGAGGCTCGGCCATGGCCGCTGATCAGGCCGCGCTACTGGCGCCGCCGCCCCCTACGACCGAGCCGCGCGCGGTCCGGCTGGCCGCGATCGCGCTCGCGCTCGGCTTCCTGGCGTTCTTCCTGGCCCTGCCGCTCGTGGCGGTGTTCCACGAGGCGCTGCGGGGCGGGGTCGCGACCTATCTGGCTGCGTTCGACGATCCCGACACCTGGTCGGCCATCTATCTGACCGTCCTGGTCGCGGCCATCGCGGTTCCGGCGAACCTCGTCTTCGGCCTTGCGGCCTCCTGGGCGGTGGCGAAGTTCGAGTTCCGCGGCAAGAGCCTGCTCGTCACCCTGATCGACCTGCCGTTCTCGGTGTCCCCGGTCGTCTCGGGCATGTGCTACGTGCTGCTGTTCGGCGCGCAGGGCTATTTCGGGCATTACCTGCAGTCCTACGGGATCCAGATCATCTTCGCGGTCCCGGGCATCGTGCTGGCGACGATCTTCGTCACCTTCCCGTTCGTCGCGCGCGAGCTCATCCCGCTGATGCAGGAGCAGGGCGTCGCGGAGGAGGAGGCGGCGCTGTCGCTCGGCGCCGGCGGCTGGCGCACCTTCTGGAGCGTGACGCTGCCCAACGTGCGGTGGGCGCTGCTCTACGGCGTGCTGCTCTGCAACGCGCGCGCGATGGGCGAGTTCGGCGCAGTTTCGGTGGTCTCCGGCCATCTGCGCGGCCTGACCAACACGATCCCGCTGCAGGTCGAGATCCTCTACAACGACTACAACTTCATCGCCGCCTTCGCGGTGGCGTCGCTGCTGGCCTGCCTGGGGCTGGTGACGCTCGGCGTGAAGTCGGCGCTTGAATGGCGATACGGGGATGAGCTGGCGTCGGGCCGCCGCCACTGAGGGCGGCTCCGCGGCGTCAGCCTCGTCCCGCCCGCGTCGCGATCAGGAACAGGACGGCCGAGCCCGCCATGGCGGGCAGCGTGGCG
>NZ_JBJKEX010000343.1:0-3276 GCF_045505405.1 Hansschlegelia beijingensis
GCCGGGGCGGCCCGAGGCCGCGTTGGCGGTGTTCGTGGCGCTGCTGCGCCCGCTGCTGGGCATTCTGTCCGGCGCCGGCGCGCTCCCCGCACAGCGGGCGCCGCTCACGCGCAAGATCGCGTCGACGATCGGGTTGACCGAGGTGGTGTTCGTGCGTCGCGCGGAAGGCGGCGCTGAGCCGCTCGGCGGCGCGGGGCTCCCCATCGCGCAGCTCGCGCGCGCCGACGGGGCGGTTCTGGTCAACCCCGATCGGGAAGGCTATCCAGAGCGCGCTGAAGTCGAGGTGACGCCGCTTTGAACGAGCATCATCCCGTGAGGGACGCCGCCTTTCTCGACCGTCTCGCCGCCGCGTCCCGGCAGGAACAGTTCCTGACCGTGGCCAGTCGCGAAGAAGCGCTCGAGCGGTTTCGGGCGGCCGTTCCGCATCGGGCCTTGCCCTCGGAACAGGTCGAGCTCGGGATGGCGCTTGGCCGGGTGCTGGCGGCCGACCTGGCGTCGCCGATCGACGTGCCGCCTTTCGACAGGGCCCTGGTGGACGGCTTCGCCCTTCGGGCCGGCGACACCGAAGGCGCCAGCCAGGCTGCGCCCCGGCGGCTTCGTCTCAACCATGAGATTCTTGCCTGCGGGACCGCGCCGGCGCTCGCCGTCTCGGCCGGGACCGCGACCCCGATCGCGACCGGCGGCGTGATCCCGCGTGGAGCGGACGCGGTCGCGATGGTGGAGCACACCGAGCTCGACCCGCACGGGCTCACCATCGATCTGACCCAGGCGGCCCGGCCTGGCCAGTTCATCGGCTATGCGGGCGCCGACATGGCGATGGGCGAGACGGTGCTGCGCAAGGGGACGCTGATCACGGCGCGCGAGATCGGCATGCTGGCCGCTTGCGGGCTGGCGCAGGTCGACGTGGTGCGCCGGCCGAAGGTCGCGGTGCTGTCCACCGGAGACGAGCTGGTGGCGCCCGGAACGGCTTTGCGACCGGGCGCGATCTACGATTCCAACGGCGCGATCGTCGCGGCGTCCGTCGTCGAGAATGGCGGCGAGGCGAACCTGCTCGGCATCGTGCCGGACGACGAGACGAAGCTTGAGACCGCCCTCGCCCGGGCGATCGAGGAGCACGACCTGGTGGTGCTGTCCGGCGGCACCTCCAAGGGCGCGGGGGACGTCTCCCACCGCATCCTGTCGCGGCTCGGCGCGCCGGGCGTGCTGGTGCACGGGGTCGCGCTCAAGCCCGGAAAGCCGCTTTGTCTCGCGGTCTCCCGAGGCAAGCCCATCGTCGTGCTGCCCGGTTTCCCGACCTCGGCGATGTTCACCTTCCATGAGTTCGTGGCGCCGCTGGTGCGGGCGCTCGCGGGGCTGCCGCCGCGCGAGGAACAGGCGATCGAGGCCGCGCTGCCCCAGCGGACCGCGTCCGAGCTCGGCCGAACCGAATTCGTGATGGCGTCGCTCGCGCACTCGCCCGCAGGGCTCGTCGCCCTGCCTCTGCCGAAGGGGTCCGGTTCGGTCACGGCCTTCTCTCAGGCCGACGGCTACTTCTCCATCCCGGCGAACCGGGCGGGCCTCGAAGCCGGCGAGACGGTCTCGGTCATCCGGCTCGGCGCGGGGGTGCAGCCCCCGGACCTCACCATCATCGGAAGCCATTGCGTCGGGCTCGATCGGGTCATCGGCCTTCTGATCGACCGGGGCGTCCGGGCGCGGGCCATTTGGGTCGGTTCGGCCGGAGGGCTCGCGGCGCTGAAGCGTGGCGAATGCGATCTCGCGGCCATGCACCTGCTCGATCCGGAGACCGGCCGTTACAACGCGCCCTTCCTGGGCCAAGGGCTCGCGCTGGCGGAAGGCTGGCGGCGCCTGCAGGGCATCGTGTTCCGGCCGGGAGACGAGCGCTTCGAAGGCCGCTCGGCCGCCGAGGCCGTGGCTGCGGCCGTCAGGGACGAGGCCGTCGTGATGGTCAACCGCAACACCGGATCGGGCACCCGCGCGCTCATCGATGGCCTCATCGGCGACGCCAGACCGCCCGGCTTCTGGAACCAGCCGCGCTCGCACAACGCGGTGGCGGCGGCTGTCGCGCAGGGACGCGCCGACTGGGGCGTCGCCATTTCGAGCGTCGCGAAGGCCTACGGGCTCGGCTTCCTGCCGCTCACCGAAGAGCATTACGACTTCGCCTATGCGGCCGGCTCCAGATCCGAGGCGCTGGCGGCGTTCCTGAAGACGCTTTCGGATCCGGAAACGGCGGCCACGCTCAGGACGCTCGGCTTTTCGCCGGCCGCGGGCTCATGAGCGGCCCGCGCGTCATCGGGCTCGCGGGTTGGAGCGGCGCGGGCAAGACCACGCTGCTGGTCAAGGCGATCCCCTTGCTGGTCCGCCGCGGCCTGCGCGTGGCGACTCTGAAGCACGCCCACCACGCGTTCGACGTCGACCAGCCGGGCAAGGATTCGTTCCTGCACCGGCAGGCCGGCGCCAGCGAGGTGATCATCTCATCGGCGCGGCGCTGGGCGCAGATCCATGAGGTCGGCGACGGCGCCGAGGCGACGCTGGCGGAGCTGCTCGAGAAGGTGAGCGCGGCCGATCTCGTGATCGTGGAGGGCTTCAAGCGCGACGTGCACGCCAAGGTCGAGGTGTTCCGGGCCGCGAACGGGCGCCCGCCGCTGCATCCGGACGATCCGCGCATTCTCGGGGTGGCGAGCGACCAGCCGTTTCCGGACGCGGCGGTTCCGGTCGTCCCGCTCGACGACGTGGCCGCGGTCGCGGATCTGCTGATCGCCAGCGCCGAGCCGCTCGACGCGACATTGGCGCGGCTCCGAACGGGAGGCGCGGATGGCGCAACTCGCTGACGATTGCTTCGCGTTCGGCGGCAGGCTGATGACGATCGAGGAGGTCCTCGCGCTGATCCACGAGCGGCTTCCGGTGGTGGTCGGCGTCGAGACCGTCCCGCTCGCTCTCGCAGACGGCCGCGTCGCGGCCGAGGACGTCCTGGCCCGCAACGACGTCCCGGGCTTCGCCAATTCGGCGGTCGACGGCTATGCGGTTCGTTACGCCGACCTCGCCAAGGACGGCGAGACGCTGCTGCCGGTGACGGCGCGGATCGCGGCCCGCATCTCCGGCGACGACGCCCCGCCGATCGAAGGCGCAGCCCGCATCTTCACCGGCGCGCCGATGCCGCCCGGCGCCGACACTGTCTTCATGCAGGAGGATGTGCGGCTCGAAGGGAGCCTTGTCGCCCTGCCGCACGGCCTGAAGCCCGGCGCCAACATGCGCCCGGCCGGCGAGCACGAACGGGTA
>NZ_JBJKEX010000344.1:0-3274 GCF_045505405.1 Hansschlegelia beijingensis
AACGCCTCGTGGCCCGCGGCGGCGAGCCCGTCGTGCGCGCGGCGGTCGACCTTGCGATGCGGCTGCTCGGCGAGCAGTTCGTCACCGGGCGCACCATCAAGGAAGCGCTGGCGCGGGCCCGGAAGCGCGAGCAGGCCGGCTTCCGCCACTCCTTCGACATGCTGGGCGAGGCCGCGCTGACCCGTGTCGACGCCGAGAACTATCTCGCGGCCTATCGCGAGGCGATCGTCGCCATCGGACAGGAGGCGGCCGGCCGCGGCTGGCGGGAGGGGACGGGCATCTCGATCAAGCTCTCGGCGCTGCACCCCCGCTTCCAGCGCGCGCAGCGGGGCCGGGTGATGGCGGAGCTCGTCCCGCGGCTGACGGCGCTCGCGCAACTCGCGCGCGGCTTCGACATCGGCTTCAACATCGACGCCGAGGAGGCCGACCGGCTGGAGCTTTCGCTCGACGTGTTCGAGGCGCTCTGCCTCGCCCCCGAGCTCGCCGGCTGGGACGGCGCCGGCTTCGTGGTGCAGGCCTACATGAAGCGCGCGCCGTTCGTGATCGACTGGCTCGCGGATCTCGCCCGCCGCTCGGATCGCCGGATCATGACGCGGCTGGTCAAGGGCGCCTACTGGGACAGCGAGATCAAGCGCGCGCAGACGCTGGGGCTCGCGGACTTCCCGGTCTTCACCCGCAAGATCCACACCGACGTCAGCTTCCTGGCCTGCGCCCGCAGGATGCTGGAGGTGGGCGACGCGCTCTATCCGCAGTTCGCCACCCACAACGCCATGACGCTCGCCGCAGTGATCGAGATGGCGGGCCCCGACCGGTCGGCGGCCGATTACGAATTCCAGTGCCTGCACGGCATGGGCGAGCCGCTCTACGAGGAGGTGGTGGGTCCCGGGACAAGGCCGCCGCCCAGCGCGCCGGCCTCGCCCCCGAGAAAGTCAGCCCGCACGTGCTTCGTCACGCTTTCGCGAGCCATCTGGTGCAGAACGGCGCCGACCTCCGCGCCGTGCAGCAGATGCTGGGACACGCCGACATCGCCACGACGCAGATCTACACCCATGTGCTGGACGAACGCGCCGCCGGCATGGTCCGTGACCTGCATCCGCTCGGGGACGAGCCGTCGTCCTAAAGTCGGCCATTGAGTTGACTTTGGCGCCCGCGGCCCTCAAACGTGCCGGCGCTCCGCAGGACCACCGCCACCTTCGGCGTCGACGGCGCGGAGCCCGGGTCATGAAAAGCTACCTTGATTTCGAGAAGCCGGTCGCAGAGCTCCAGGCGAAGATCGCGGAGCTCAAGGCGCTCGGCGAGAACGACGACGGCGTCGCGATCGAGGACGACGTCCGCAGGCTCGAGGCGAAGTCCGAGCAGGCGCTGAAGGAGCTCTACGCCAACCTCACGCCATGGCAGAAGACGCTTGTGGCGCGGCATCCGAACCGGCCCCACTTCGGCGACTTCGTGAGGGCGCTGATCGAGGAGTTCACGCCTCTCGCCGGCGACCGGCTCTATGGCGAGGACGAGGCCATCGTCGGCGGCCCGGGGCGGTTCCGCGGCGAGCCCGTGATGGTCATCGGCCAAGAGAAGGGCGCCGACACCGAGACGCGCCTGAAGCACAATTTCGGAATGGCCAAGCCCGAAGGCTACCGCAAGGCGGTCCGCCTGATGGAGATGGCCGAGCGTTTCGCCCTGCCGGTGATCGCGCTCGTTGACACCGCCGGCGCGTTTCCGGGCGTGGAGGCCGAACAGCGCGGCCAGGCCGAGGCGATCGCCCGGTCGACCGAAGCCTGCCTCAACCTCACCGTCCCGAACGTCGCGGTGGTGATCGGGGAGGGCGGATCGGGCGGGGCGATCGCGCTCGCGACGGCCAACACGGTGCTGATGCTGGAGCACGCGGTCTACAGCGTGATCTCGCCCGAGGGCGCGGCCTCGATCCTGTGGCGAGACGCCGCCAAGGCCCAGGACGCGGCCACCAACATGAAGATCACCTCAGCCGATCTGATGCGGCTCGGGGTTGTGGACGGCGTCATTCCAGAACCGCTCGGCGGCGCGCACCGGAACGCCGGCGCCGCCATCCAGGCGACCGGCGACGCGATCGAGCGCGCGCTGGCGCGGCTCGCGGAGTTGCCGCCCGAGGAAGTCCGGGCCGAGCGCCGACGCAAGTTTCTGGCGATCGGGCGCAGCCTGTAGGCTTTCTCCGAGCGCGCGCCCGGCTTGCGGTAACCGGCAGGTAAGAGTATCCGTCTTAGCTGTCGGGGTCGTCGATCAGGCGGTTCGGGAGGCTCTATATGTCGGCAGCACGCCTTGCGGTCGCCGCGGCGTCGCTCGCAGCGGCCGTCGCTCTTGCCGGGTGCAAGAGCGAGCAGGCCACCACCGCCCGCAGCATTCAGCCCATGTCGCCGCAACTCGTGTCGCTGATGACCGAGAAGGGCATGAGCCCGCGCGACCCGATCCTGCTCCGCGTCTACAAGGAAGAGGCCAAGGCCGAGGTCTGGAAGAAGCGCCGGTCGGACGGCCGCTATGCGCTGCTGAAGAGCTACGACATCTGCCGTTTCTCCGGAAAGCTCGGGCCCAAGATCAAGGAAGGCGACAAGCAGGCGCCGGAAGGGTTCTATCAGGTCACTCCGGCGCAGATGAACCCGCGCTCGAACTACTATCTGTCGTTCAACATCGGCTACCCGAACGCCTATGATCGCGCGCTCGGCCGCACCGGCACCCATGTGATGATGCATGGCGACTGCCTGTCGGCCGGCTGCTACGCGATGACCGACGCGCAGATCGCGGAAATCTACGCGATGGCCCGCGAGGCCTTCGCGGGCGGGCAGAAGTCGTTCCAGGTCCAGGCGCTGCCGTTCCGCATGACGGCGCAGAACATGGCGCGCCGACGGAACGACGCGAACATCGCGTTCTGGAAGAACCTGAAGCAGGGCTCGGACAATTTCGAGGTCACCCGGCTCGAGCCCAAGGTCGACGCCTGCGGCAAGAAGTACGTCTTCAACGCGACGCCCTCCGCCCTTTCCACCTTCGAGCCCACCGCGCAGTGCCCGAGCTATCAGGTGCAGCCCGAGATCGCGCGGGCAGTGGCGGCGAAGGAGAAGGCCGACAACATCCTCATCGCGCAGCTGAGCAAGGAGATCCCGCCGGCTCCCGAGTATGTCGCGCAGAACGGACGCATGCGCCGCTCGCTCGACGAGCCGCTGATCCAGGTCGCGTCCGCGGCGCCGGTCGCGCAGTCCTTCGCCGCCGTCGAGCCGGAGCTAGCCTCCGTCGGCGCCGCCAAGTCCGCCCC
>NZ_JBJKEX010000345.1:0-3247 GCF_045505405.1 Hansschlegelia beijingensis
CGGTCGGCCGCGCGACCGGCCAGTGGCCGAACGATCCGGACGAGCAGCGCCGCGCCGAGGCCAAGGCGCGCGGCGACGTGCTGCCGACGGAGAGCAACAACTGGCGGATGGACCGCAATGCGCGCCTGATGCCGAGCGAGCTGCAGCGCCGCCGCATCGAGGGCGCGAACGTCACCACCGCGCCGGGCGACCCGAGCTATGGCGACATGAGCCGGCTTTCGCCGAGCGAGCTGCGCGCCAAGAAGGCCGCGGGCACGGCCTCGGCCACGCCCGGCCCGCGCACGCGGCTGAGCGATCCGCCTCCCGGCTATCTGGTCGGCGACGGCGTGACCGCCTCCGTCCAGACCGAGAAGAAGGCCTGGTACTCCCGGCTGCTCGGGAACTGAGCGCCCCCTCCATTACGCAGGTTTAACGGCCCGATCCCACCGCCTGGCGCGCATGCGCCTCGCGGAGGGCGGGCCGTTCGCCTATATGATGGCGCGACCCCCGGGCTTTTCGCCGTCGCCCGGGCGGGTCCCCGATCTCTCACGGAGGCTTCCCGAACGTCATGGCAGCAGCCACGCCCGCCGGCGCCGTCGCCGAACTGAAGCCGCAGACGCCCGCCGACGCCGCCCGCGGCGCCGGGCCGGACGTGGCCTCCTTCACGCTGGCGAACGGCCTGCAGGTGGTGGTGATCCCCGACCGGCGCGCGCCGGTCGTGACGCACATGATCTGGTACAAGGTCGGCTCGGCGGACGAGTCCCCCGGCGTCTCGGGCATCGCGCACTTCCTCGAGCATCTGATGTTCAAGGGCACGGCGAAACACCCGGCCGGCGAGTTCAGCCATGTGGTGGCGGAGCTCGGCGGGCAGGAGAACGCCTTCACCTCCTACGACTACACCTCCTATTTCCAGCGCGTCGCCCGCGAGCACCTGAAGACCGTGATGGCTTTCGAGGCCGACCGGATGACGGGGCTGCAGCTCACCGACGAGGTCGTGAACCCCGAGCGCGACGTGATCCTCGAGGAGCGCCGGTCGCGCGTCGACGGCGACCCGAGCTCGCAGCTCGGCGAGGCGGTTGCGGCCGCGCTGTTCGTGAACCACCCTTACGGCACGCCGATCATCGGCTGGGAGCACGAGATCGAGAAGCTCGACCGTCATGACGCGATCGCCTTCTACGAGCGCTTCTACACGCCGAACAACGCGATCCTGGTGGTCGCGGGCGACGTCGACGCCGAGGAGGTGAGGGCGCTCGCCGAGGAGACCTACGGCAAGGTCGAGCGGCGCGTCGACCTCGGTCCGCGCGTCCGGCCGCGCGAGCCCGAGCCGCGCGCCGCGCGCCGGGTAAGCCTCGCTGACCCGCGCGTCACGCAGCCCTCGCTCCAGCGCAATTATCTGGCGCCCTCCTACGAGACCGCGACGGGCGACGAGGCCTACGCGCTGGATCTGCTGTCGCAGATCATGGGCGGCGGATCGACGAGCCGCATCTACCGCGCGCTGGTGGTCGAGCGGGGCGTCGCGGCCAACGCCGGCGCCTGGTACTACGGCGACGCGCTCGACGAGGGGCGGTTCGCGATCTACGCCATCCCGCGCGCCGACGTTCCGCTCGCGGATCTCGAGGCGGCGATCGACGAGGAGCTCGCGCGCTTCATGGCCGAAGGCCCGACGGAGGCCGAGCTCGACCGCGCCAAGACCCGGCTGATCGCCGACACGATCTATGCGCAGGACAGCCAGGCCACGCTCGCCCGCATCTACGGCGCATCGCTCGCCACCGGCGGCACCATCGAGGAGGTGCAGGCCTGGCCCGCGCGGATCCGCGCGGTGACGTCCGAGAGCGTGCGCGACGTCGCCCGCGCCGTGCTCGACCCGCGCCGCTCCGTCACCGGCGAGCTGCTGTCCGCGCCCGCGCCCGAGCGGCTGGCCGCCGAATAATCCGGCCGCGCCTCCGCATCCGCCCGACCCGAAGGACCTTGTCCGCGATCATGTCTTCCGCCTCGACCGCCGCCGCGCCGCAGGCGCACGTCACCCGCATCCAGCGCGTCGCCGCGTCTCACGGGGCGGAGGCGTGGCTGGTCGAGGAGAACACCGTGCCGGTCGTGGCCGTCGAGGTCGCCTTCCGGGGCGGCTCGGCGCAGGACCCGGCGGAGCTGCCGGGCGTCGTCGGCCTGATGGCCGCCTTGCTCGACGAGGGCGCGGGCGAGCTGCGCGCTGAGACCTTCCAGGAGACGCTGGAGGAGAAGGCGATCGAGCTGTCCTTCTCGTCCAACCGCGACGCCGTGACGGCGAGCCTGCGGACGCTGCCGGAGAATCTCGACGAAGCCTTCGATCTGCTGTCGCTCGCGCTGTCGCGCCCGCGCTTCGACGACGACGCGGTGGAGCGCATCGGCTCTCAGCTGTCGGCGCAGCTCCGCCGCGACGCGCTCGACCCCGAGGATCTCGCCGGCCGCACCTTTTTCGCCGAAGCCTTTCCGGGCCACCCTTACGGCCGCCCGCCGCGCGGCACCGTCGAAAGCCTCGCGGCGATCGGCCGGCAGGAGCTGCTCGGCGCGCACCGCCGGCTGATCACCCGCGACAACATCGTCATCGGCGCGGTCGGGGCGGTCTCGCCCGAGCGGCTCTCCGGCCTCGTCGACCGGCTGCTGGCCGACCTTCCGGAAACCGCGAGCCTGATCGCGGTGCCGACCGTCGCGCCGGCCGCTATCGGCCGCACCGAGATCGTCACGCTCGACGTGCCGCAGACCTCGATCGTGTTCGGCCGCAGCGGCCCGCTGCGCAACGACGACGACTTCATCCCGGCCTATGTGGCGAACCACATCCTGGGCGGCGGCTCGTTCTCGTCGCGGCTGTTCACCGAGGTGCGCGAGAAGCGCGGCCTCGCCTATTCGGTCTACAGCTACCTGTCGCCCTATGACCACGCCGGCATGTTCCTCGGCGGCGTCGCGACGCGCAACGACCGCGCCGGCCAGTCGATCGACCTGATCCAGGCCGAGATCCGCCGCATGGCGACCGAGGGTCCCACGCCGAAGGAGCTCGACGGCGCCAGGAAGTACCTGATCGGCTCCTACGCGCTCCGGTTCGACACCTCGACCAAGATCGCCAACCAGCTCGTCCACCTGCAGCTCGACGAGCTCGGCATCGACTATGTGGCGCGGCGCAACGATCTGGTCGCGGCCGTGACCGAGGACGACGTGCGCGCCGCCGCCCGCAAGCTGTTCGGCGACGGGGAACTGCTGGTGGTGGCGGTCGGGCAGCCGACGGGCCTGCCGGGCG
>NZ_JBJKEX010000346.1:0-3244 GCF_045505405.1 Hansschlegelia beijingensis
CGCCGCGATCGGGCGAGAAAAGAAGATCAGCACTGGCCGGGGCGAGAAAGGTTCACGCGCCGCGAGAGACGGGGCGCCCAGCAGACGCCGCGCCGCGGGATGCGCCCTCAGTCCGCCCGGAGCGGCGTTCGACAGGGTCTTCAGGATCGAACGGGCCCTGGCGCCAAGTTGTACCTCGACGCCCGTCCTGGCTCTGGTGTCGCTCATGTGCGCTTGCTTGCCCTGCCTGCGGTCAACTTTTGGTACGCCTCAGACGCAGCCTCCAACGTATCATAGAATGTTAGAGCACCTTGGTCGAGGACCAATCCTGCATCGCAATATCCTGCGACCAGATCAGGGTTCGTGGTCGCCCACACCACCCCCGCGGAGCTCAGCCGGTGCGCGATCACGCTGTCGATCTCCGCGATACGCGATCTGGCGACTCGTGGAAGGCGTTCATTGATGAAGTACCAGTCGAACTGCAAGGCGAGAGTGAGGCCAAGCGCTAGCTGCGTCCGTTCAGAGACTGTGTACCTCTTAAGCGGCTTTCCCTTCCTGAGCTTGACGCCGCTGAGCTCCGTCGCGATCGCGGCCACGTCGCCGGGATCCACGCCATAGATGTAGCTCAGGAAGTTGGCGTTCTGACGAAGGGTTCCGGCCAGGTCGAGGAACTTGCGATGGCCGAACGGCCAGCACGGCATGCCGACCCGCCGCACAGCGCCGCGGTCGGCATGCTCGACGCCCGCGAGCACGTGCAGCACGGCCCGGTTGTCGGCCCTGTCGGCGCCCAGCAGCGCGACGCGCCGGCCGGCGGGCACCGAAAGGCTGACGCCGGCGAGCATCCAGCGCTGCCGGCCCTTCGACTTCGTGCCCTTCCAGACGTCCCGTAGCTCAAGCATCCGCGCTGCCCGTCAGACGGGACGGAGCTTGTTTCCGAGGGCTCTCTCGCCAGCCAGGCCTATGAGGATGAAGCAGATCGTGACCCCGAACAGGTAGCCGAGACTGAGAGAGGCGCAAACATAGCCCGGGTAGAAGCCTTCCCGAAACCACTCGATGCAGTGCAGCAGCGGGTTCCAGAGCAGGATCTCGCGTATCCGCGGCGGAACCCTGTCGATCAGCATCGAGAAGCCCGAGGTGATGAACAGGGCCAGCATGATGATGTGCTGAAAGTGCCTCAAGCCCGGCGCCAGCGTCATGACAAGGGCCAGCATCAGAGAGAAACCGAAGGTGTAGAGCGCTGTCGCGGCGAACGCGGCGAGACAGATCAGAAGGTGGGCCGGCCGGGTCTCGAAGCCGAAGAGCGCCATGCCGGCGAGCACCACCACCATGGCGACCCCGCCGGTGGCCATCTCGAGGATCCAGGTCGCGTAGGCGGCGTCCGGCCGCTGCAGCCCCGGCAAATTCCGCTTCCGGCGAAGAAGCACGCCCGACGTGCTTTGCGCCACGGTCCGCCATGTCCGGGCGATGATCACGCCGGTCGCGAAGAATACCTCGTAGCTGCCGCCGATCGGCGGCAGACCGGACGCCTTGTCCTGGATCGCGAACTTCAGGATGAACACCCAGCAGATGGGCTCGACGATCGCCCAGATGTAGCCGGCGCGCGACGTCGCATACTTCGTGCGGATCCGCCGCAGGATCAGCGCAAAGATCGAACGCATCTGGAGAGAGAAGGACGCGGCGAGGTTCAATCGCAATTCCTTTGCGGCCCTGCGCGGTTCGCGAGCAGGACCTCATCTGCGCAAGCTCATGAGTGAAGCCGCGGCGAGGCCGAAGCCGTCTTCGGCCGGGCTCCCTCTCTGTCATGGGGTCAGGCGCTCAGGCGCTGCTCGCCTGCGTTGAGGGCGTCCGCCACCGCGTCCCGGATCTGGTTCAGCGAGAACGGCTTGGTGACGACGTCATGGATCAGGGCGTCCAGCCCTGATGCGCGCTCGCGCTGGTCCGCGTAGCCGGTCATCAGCAGGATGGTCACGGCCGGGAAGTCGCGGGCGGCCGCGAGCGCCAGGGCGATGCCGTCCATCATGGGCATCCTGATGTCCGTGAGCAGGAGGTCGAACGCGCCGTTGTCGAGGTTGAGCTTTTCGAGCGCGTCCGCGCCGTCGAAGGCCGGCGTGACCTGATGGCCGTCCATCTCGAGGGCGCGTTGGACGAAGCCGCGGACGGCGTCCTCGTCGTCGGTCAGAAGGATGCGAGCCATCCGGGGCCTCCCTCAGTTCGATTCCGCCGCGCGATCGGCGACCACGCCGACGAAAGGCAGCTGCCGGTAGGCGTGCGCGTCGTCCATGCCATAGCCGACCACGAAGCGATCCGGACAGTCGAAGCCGACGAAGTCCGCTTCGATCGGCGCGACGCGCTTCCCGGCCTTCTGCAGCAGAACGCATGTCATGGCGCGGCGCGCGCCGCGCCTCGCCATCAGATCCTTGGCGAACGCCAGGGTCCGGCCGGATTCGAGGATGTCGTCGATCAGCAGGACGTCGCGTCCGGCGACGTCGCTCTCGACGTCGTGCACGACCCGCACCGCGCCGCCCGACACCTGCTGCTCGCCGTAGCTCGAGAGCGTGATGAACTCCATTTCGGGCCTGAGCCCCACCTCATGCAGGGCGCGGATCAGGTCCGCCGCAAACACGAAGCTGCCCTTCAGCACCGCGAGCACGAGGAGACGCTGGGGCTCCGCCGCGGCGATCGCGGCCGCAAGCTCGGCGATGCGGGTCGCGATCTGCTCCGAGGAGAACAGGACGGTCACGTCCTCGGCGACCGGGGCGGGGAGGGGGCTAGCGGATGGCATGAGCGGCGAGATCCTGCCTTCCCAGGAAGCGGACTGCAACCGTGCGGCCCTCCGCGGGCGGGGAGGCCAGGCGGGCGCGGAAGGTCGTCGTCTCGCCCGGCGCGAGCTTCGCCCGGGCGGCCATGGTGGTCCAAGCATAGAGCTCGCGCCCGTCGGCGGCCAGCACCGCGACGCGTAGACGCGGGACGTCGACGGCGGTCCGGGCGAGGCTGGCGATGGATCCCTTCACGAGCAGGAGCGGCGCGCCTTCGTCGGTCAGCTCGGACGAGCTGACGTCCTGGATCGCCAGCCCTCGCACGTTGACCGGCAGGCCGACCGCCGCATAGAGCGACGCAAGCGAGGGCGCGGCGCGCACGACCGGGAGGGGAAAAAGGATCAGCGCCGCAAGCAAGGGCATGGGGGCCGTCGCCCGGGCCGCGCTCGACGCCGGCGGGCGGGTCACGGGAATCATCCCGCAGTTCCTCGTCGAGCGTGAAGTCATGC
>NZ_JBJKEX010000347.1:0-3213 GCF_045505405.1 Hansschlegelia beijingensis
TGTTTCCAAGCACGCGCTCCCCGACGCCTGCGAGCCGCGCCTGTTCGGGCGTGATCACGCGCTTGGCCTGCTGGCTTATGCGCCGGAGCTCGTTCGAATATGGCCGCGCCGCCTGCGCCGAGAACCACGGCGAGGCGGCGGCGGCCTTCCCATCCGGCGGCCGAGGCGTCGAGGTTGGCGAGAAATCCGAAGCCGTCGGTGTTCGCGCCGCAGAGAACCCCGTTCTCCAGCCAGAGGGTGTTCGCAGCCCTGAGCGCCGAGGCGCTGGGCTCGGACGCGCCGAGCGCGCGGAAAGCCGCCTCCTTGTGCGGGACCGTCACGTTGCCGCCGACAAAGCCTCGTTCCGCGAGGGTCGCGACGAAGCTGTCGAACTCTTCCGGCGGGACCTCGGCGAGCTCGTAGGCCCCTGGGACGCCATAGAGCCGCAGCCAGTACCGGTGAATCATCGGAGAGCGCGACTGCCGCACCGGCCAGCCGATCACGCACGCTTTCGGACCGCTCACGCCCGTATCGCTCCCATGTCACGCAAGGCGGACAGCAGCGGCAGCAGCGGCAGTCCGAGAACGGTCCGGAAGTCCCCCGAGACCTGATCGAAAAGATGGGCGCCGAGCCCTTCGAACTGGTACCCGCCGACGCTCTTCAGGATGTCCGGGCCGGCCGCTGTGAGGTAGGCCTCGATGAAATCGGCGGACAGCGGCCTCATGGTCAGCCGCGCCTCGTCCACGAAGCTCCACAGCGCCTGACCCTTCCGGGCGATCGCGACGCCCGAGAACAGGCTGTGGGTCCGCCCGGACAGCCGCAGGAGCTGCTCGCGTCCGGCCGCCGCGTCGACCGGCTTGGTGAAGCGTTCGGCGCCCAGCGCGAGCGTCTGGTCGGCGCCGATCACCAGCCGGTCGGGATAACGCGCGGAGACCTCCACGGCCTTGGCGCTCGCGAGAGCGCGCGCGACGCCGGGAGGCGTGTTGTCCGCCGGATCAAGGCGCGCCTCCACGTCACGCTCGTCGACCTGGGAGGGACGGACCTCGGGGGCCAGGCCGGCGTCCCGCAGGATCTGCGCTCTAATCTCGCTCTTCGAGGCAAGCGCCGGCGGCGCCTGCTCGAGCCAAAGCCCGCTCATCGCGCTTCCGCCGCGCGCTTCGCCCGGTGTTCGGTCAGCATCGCGATCACGGACGCGGCCGTCTCCTCGATCGAGCGGCGCGTCACGTCGATGGTCGGCCAGCCATGGCGGGCGCAGAACCGGCGCGACTCCATCACCTCGGACGCCACAGCCTCCGGATCCACATAGGCGCCGTCCCCCAGAACGCCCGCCGCCTGGCCCTCGAGGCCGAGAATTCGATTGTGCCGCATGGCGACGATCCGCTCGGGCGTCGCCACGAGCCCCACGATCAGCGGGCCCTTGAGCTTGTCGAGGCCGAAGGGGGGCGGCAGGTTCGGCACCAGCGGGATGTTGGCGGTCTTCACGCCGCGATTGGCGAGGTAGATCGAGGTCGGCGTCTTGGAGGTGCGGCTCACCCCGAGAAGCACGACGTCGGCGTCGGCGAGGCCGCCGGCCTCCTGACCATCGTCATGCGCCATGGTGTAGTTGAGCGCCTCGATGCGCTGGAAGTAGCCCGCGTTCAGAGCGTGCTGGGCGCCCGGCGTGTTGGCCTGTTCGGCCCCCAGATAGGACCGCAACATCTGAAACACCGGCGCGAGCACGGACAGGCACGGACAGCCGAGATCGCGGCAGCGGCTCTCCAGCATCTCGATCAGCTCGGCCTCGACCAGCGTGTAGAGCACGATGCCGGGCTCCGACTGGATCTCGTCCAGCACCCGCTCGAGCTGACGGACCGAGCGCACCAGCGGGTAGACATGCTCGACGCTCGAGATACCCGCATATTGCGAGGCGGCCGCGCGCGCGACGGCGACGAGCGTCTCGCCCGTCGCGTCGGACACGAGATGGAAATGGAAGGAGTTCGGCGACGACATGGAGGCTGCAGCGCGGAGGGACGGCCTAGCGAAAGGCTGTCGAGGAGGCGGTGGACGGCTGTGGATGAACTGAGCCGCTTCCGCGAGGCGAGGCCGTACTGTCGCCGAGGCGGCGATTTTCATCAACACCCCTGCGCGGCGGGACAGCGGTGAAAGCCGGCGCCGTGGAAATGGTGAACAACTCCTTAACCCCCCGGCGGAGCAGGGCTCGCCACAGACGTTAACGGATGGTTAACGCGCGCTCGCCTGTGGACGGGTTGTGGAGGGCTCGTAACGGCTGTAATCCGCCTGCCTAGAAAAAGAAGCAGAAAGACTCGAATCTTAGAGTCTGGAAGAGAGGCTCGAGTGAGCGCGCCTGTGGTTGAGCGAAGAGAAACGCCTCCGAGAGACGGGTCCCTCTTCCTCAGGACGCTCTCCGGAGAAGCGCTCCCGACGCCTCCGGTCTGGCTGATGCGGCAGGCGGGGCGCTACCTGCCGGAGTACCGGGAGCTCAGGGCCAAGGCTGGCGGCTTCCTGGACCTCTGCTACACGCCCGCTCTCGCGACCGAGGTGACGCTGCAGCCGATCCGCCGGTTCGACTTCGACGCCGCCATCCTGTTCTCCGACATTCTCGTCGTCCCCCATGCGCTCGGGCAGCACGTCGGTTTCGTCGAAGGCGAAGGCCCGCGGCTCGAGCCGGTGACGTCGCGCGCCGAGTTCGGACGCCTTCGGGAAGAGATCGATCTCGCGATGTTGGCCCCGGTCTACGAGACGGTCGCCCGCGTCCGCTCCGAGCTCGCGCCGGAGAAGGCGCTGATCGGCTTCTGCGGCGCGCCCTACACGGTCGCGACCTACATGGTCGCCGGCCGCGGCGGCGACGAGCAGGCGCCCGCCCGGCTGCTCGCCTATCGTGATCCGGAGGCCTTCGCAGAACTCATCGAACGTCTCGTCGAAGCCTCCGCGGCTCACCTGGTCGCGCAGCTCGAGGCCGGCGCCGACGCCGTCCAGATCTTCGACAGCTGGAGCGGCGACCTGCCGCCGGACGAATTCACCCGCTGGTCGACCGAGCCGATCAGGGCGCTCTGCGAACGGGTCAGGGCCAGGGTTCCGGGCGCGAAGATTCTTGCGTTTCCGCGCGGCGCGGGAGCGAAGCTCGCCGGCTTCGCCCGAGAGGTTCCGGCCAACGCCTTCGGGCTCGCGACCTCGGAGGACCTGCGGGCGGCCCGCGCGGCTGTTCCGGCCGGCGTGGCGCTGCAGGGGGCGATC